>CAYNDU010000260.1:0-8183 GCA_964395615.1 uncultured Pirellulaceae bacterium
AGCATCATTCCAACATAGTGCCCTGGCAGCAACTGGCGGAACGGACCGGGTGTCCTGTCCGGTTCCTTCCGGTGACCGACGACGGCCAACTTTGCCTTGAACGACTGGACGAGTTTCTGACGGACCGGACCCGCCTGTTCGCCTTGACGGCCGTTTCCAACGTCCTGGGTACGATTAACCCGGTGGCCGAGATCGTCCATCGGGCCCACGCCGCCGGCGTGCTCGTCTTGGTCGACGGGGCACAGAGCGTTCCACACGCGACGACCGACGTTCAATCGAGTGGCGTTGATTTCTTGACATTCAGCGGGCACAAGATGATGGGACCCTCCGGCGTCGGCGTCCTGTACGGCAAGGAACACCTTCTCGAAGCGATGCCTCCGTTTCTGGGCGGGGGGAGCATGATTCATCGTGTCACGACCGACGGATTTGAGCCGGCCGAATTGCCGGCCAAGTTCGAGGCCGGAACGCCTCCGATCGTCCCGGCCTACGGGCTCGCGGCCGCCATGGACTACTTGACGACCGTCGGTCTGGAGCCGATCGCCCGGGCCAACCAATCGATGGCGCGACGCACCCACGAGGTCTTCGAGCAACTGGGCGGGATTCGTATCCTCGGCCCGGACCCGGCCCTCAAGGAAGGAATCGTCAGTTTCGTGGTCGACGGGGTCCACGCGCACGACGTTGCGCAGATTCTCGACCGCCACGGGATCGCCATACGGGCCGGCCACCATTGTGCGATGCCGCTCCACAAACGGCTGGGGGTCGTGGCGAGCAATCGGGCCAGTTTCTACTTCTACAACACGTTCGAGGAAGTCGACCTGCTGGGCAAGGCCCTGGAGGCGGCTCGAAAAGTCTTTCGGCGAGGCCGTTGAACGACGCTCGCCCATCGAGGCGTTCGAACGAGTCGCTATCGTGGACCGCGAGGACCGAGTCAAGGCGATGCGAGACTTTGCGTTGATCGCGTTGTGTGCCGCGAACGAGAAGACGGCTTCAGGCGGTTAGCGACCGGAGTTGGACCGCCCGTGATTCTGCCAGTACTGCTGAATGACGGGACGGTCCACCAGGTGCCGATTAGCGTGAGGGCGCGCTGCGAGAATCAGCTCTTGGGCTGACTCGGGATCGAGTTCGCGTGCTGTCACGAGCCAGCAAAGGACGACCGTCGCGCTCCGTGCGCGACCCGCCTTGCAGTGAACGTACACTTGACGGCCTGCTGCGATCTGCTCCTGCATGAATTCGACGGCGCGCTCGACATCCTTCAATGCAGGATGCGTGAAATCGACCGTCGGAATGCGCAACTGCTCGATCCCGGCGCGCTCGTATGCGTCCACCGGGCCCGCATATTCCTGACATGTGTTGACCACCGCGCCGATTCCCTCGGCTTTCAAACCCGGCACGTCCCGTGCAAAGGGAAACGCGCCCAAGACAACGTGCGGATCGACGCGATCCCACCAGCGACGAAGACGAAACACTCGGGCCAGGAGGAGATTCCAGGCCAACGTGGGATAGAATAGAAAACCGGCGACCAGGCGACGCCGCCGAAGTCTTCCTCCGCTCGTATTGTCATGATCGTCGCACATCCGCCCATTTCGCAAGATTCTGCCTTCGATCGGCTCGATTCCGCGTGGACTCCGAACCGGCGTACCGCCTTCGCGGCGAGCCCCATTCTATGTTGGCGACGACGATCGGTGTTGGGTCGTTGCGTAGAATCGACGAGTACCGCGGGCCAGGTCCTTCAGTAATGGAGTCGGTTGCATCCGTGGCCCGAGATACTCGAGTTGCCGTAAATGATGGAGCAGGTGTTCCGGCCCCAGCTTGTCAGCCCAGTAGAAGATGCCACCGTGCTGCTTTGGAAACGCCAGACCAAAGACGACCGCCGTATCCACGTCCTCCGCCCTTTCGGCTGCTCCCTCCTCCAACACGCGACTTGCTTCCAGGAGCATCGGTAACAACAAACGATAAATGATCTTCTGATCCGTCATCGATCGACGCCGGCGCGTATAGGCCGCCAGCAGTTCCCGAACCGCCGGCTCAAAACGCCTCCGCCTGGAATCGGCCTCGTAGCCGTAGAATCCTTGGCCCGACTTGCGGCCCAACCAGCCTCGCTTGGCCAGTGCGGGCAAGACCGGTGTCAGCTGCGTCCGTTGCGGGAAGGCCTCCCATAACGTCCGACCGGCAAGCAAGGCCGTGTCGATGCCGATCATGTCAAACGCGGCCAACGGACCCAGCGCGAAGCCAAATCGCTCAGCGGCGCGGTCGATGGCCGTCGGTTCGACTCCCTCGCAAACCAACAGCAACGCTTCATTCAAATATGGCAGCAACAAGCGATTGACGACAAACCCCGGGTGGTCCCCCACCACGATCGGTAATTTGGATAGCCGGCGCACATGCTGAACCGCCGAGCCGACGACCGGTGTCCGGGTTCGTCGAGGCTTGACCACTTCGACTAGAGGTCGCTCGCCCACCGGGTTGCAGAAATGGAGCCCGCAAAGTCGAGTCTCGTCTCGCAAACTGCCGGCGAGGTCCGCTACAGGTATCGTCGATGTGTTGGTGGTGAGAATGGTATCGTCGGCACAAATCGCTTCCAATTCCTCGAGCAGCTGCTGCTTTACCGTTCGATTCTCTACCACGGACTCGATCACCAGATCGCAATGGGCCAGGGAGTTCAACTGGTTAGACAAAAAGAACTCGGCTGCCCCTTGGCCACCCGACGTTGACGGTCCAGCCCCGCTCGATGCATCCCGGCCGACCTGGCTCAGGGGAATCGATGCATTCTTCAAAGCGGCCGGTGACACATCAAACAGGTGGACCGAATAACCCGCCTCAAGGTGGATTCTCGCAATGGCCGTGCCCATCACGCCCGCTCCGACCATGCCGATCCGACGAATCCGCTGGGCGGACTCGCCTCCCGCAGGCACCCACTCGTGCCGAATCGCTCGCTCGGCCAGCCGTCGGCTGTGCCGATGTCCGGGTGAATCCGTGAAGTGTTCGCCCGTATCGGTCGCGTCCGCACCTGATGTAATCATCGTCATTCCATGTCGATCCAGAATCGCAGTGTCCGTTGGCGTCATTCCGATAGCCGCACGTCGTCGTCCATCGATGGGCGACGGCTGAGACACCCGCGCCCCATCATCGACACGTCGACCCAACGGACCGGGGATGCTCATCGTTCGACCAGGCAAGTATACTACCGGCAGAGACACTCGCGTGAAAAGGGACCTCGCCCCAATCGGCCGTCCGCCGTTGACGGCACCGCAACCCCTCTCTTTGGGGGAGGTGATCCAAATCGTCTGCCGGGCCATTTCTTGAGATGGCCGTGAACCCGAGGAGAAAAACTCATGCCACGACATGGCTTTTGTAAGATCATCATGGCAGCCCTGTTTGCGCTATTGGCAACGGCCTGGAACTTGGATGGGGGCGAGCAAGCCGGAAACAGGCAGAAAGAATCGACCACGAAGGTCGTCCGGATGGTTGTGGATTACGGGGACGGCGTACAGAAGCACTTCACTCAGATCCCCTACCGCTCCGGCATGACGGTGCTCGACGCGATGCAGTACGCGCAGCGTCACAAACGTGGAATCCAGGCGACAACGCGCGGCAGCGGGCCCACCGCCTTTTTAAAGGCGATCGACGGATTGGCCAACGAAGGTAATGGCCGCAACTGGACGTATCGCGTCGACGGCAAATTGCCGGACCACAGTTTCGCCATCCACCGGTTGTCGGCAGGAGCCACCATTTTGTGGAAATTCGGTCGGGCGAACTAGGCTGCCGGACCGGTGGGCGGCGCATCTCCTCGGCTGGCTCAGATTTTCGGGACAAACGGCCCTCGCGGGGCACAGGGTTGGACAACGCACGTTTCGGACGATACATTACCAGGACACATCGGGCGACCGAGCGCGCAGCCCGAACCCTGCAACTTGTGCTCAGAGGACATTCATGAAACGGTCGAACGCATTTTCATCGTCGGAACATCAGGCTCGGAGTTGGTGGCACGAAGCGATTGTAATGAGCCTGTTGGTGACTGCGGGGGTCGTCCTGAGACTTGCCTTCCGCGACCTGCCCAACTTCGCCCCGGTAGCCGCCCTTGCCATGTTTGCCGGTTATTATTTCCGATCGGCCCGCGTGGCAGTCCTGGCCCCTGTGTCGGTGATGCTGATCACCGACGCCGTGATTGGAAGCTACCAGGCTCCGATGATGATTCTCGTCTACGGTATGCTGGCTTTGCCCGTTTGTCTTCGGGGATGGCTCAGACACTGGTGCCGGCCGGCCTTTGACGAGAAACAAAGTCTGTGGCGCACGGCCGTCGCCCCAACCGCTGGACTCATCGCCTGTGGCCTCGGCGCCAGCCTGGCGTTCTTTGCCGTCACCAACTTTGGCGTCTGGCTCATGTTCAACATGTATGAACCGACTCTGTCAGGGCTCGGGAGCTGTTACCTGGCCGCCCTCCCGTTTTTCAGATACACGTTGACCGGTGACCTGATTTTCTCGGCCGTCTTCTTTGGAAGCTATGCCTGTGTGTCGGTGTGGCAACAGCGCCGCGCGGCCGTTGGTTGCCCGGTGTGACGGGAGTCTCGCCGCGATCCACGGACGAGCGTAGCGATTGGAGAGCAGCTGGCGCCCGAGCAGCCGGCGCCCGATCAGTTGGCGCCCGATGAGGACAGGCCGTTGCGAAGCGATGCGCCGTCTGTGACCCGCTCACCGTCAGCCGCTGTCTGCACTCATTCCAAAGATCGGAACGAAATGAGAATCTAGCCGGCACCCTTACCCGGCCCCGCGCCACCAGGTACGTCGTCCGGTACATCGGGCTTGTCGTCAGCAGGATCCTCGGTCGAAGTGTCGACGGCCGAGGCAGGCAGCAGGCTCTCAAGATCGCGAGTCTTCACACGGACTGCTTTCATCATTTCTTCCAGTCCGTCTTCGAATTCGTCGGTGGCGACGAGGATCTCGTCACATGCGGCGACGATCTTGTCGATATCAGCTTTTTGCGGATCCTGTGCCAACCCGGCGATTCCGCCCGACTTGGGCGCGGCAGCCGGTTGGCCGGGGAGTGAAAGAGTGGAACTTCGTTGTGGCTCACCGCGTAGCCCCAGTAAGACGCAGTAAAGGGGCAGTTTGAGACGGCGACGCGATTCCTGTATCTGGGGGTCAATCTCTCCGGCCGGATCGGCAGTCGACGATCCTCCGTCCATGCCCGGATAGCCTCCGCTACCCGACCCAGGATAACCACCTTCCTCTTCGCCCGATTCGTCGTCGCCACCTTCCATACCGGGAAAACCACCTCCGAATCCACCCATGAGCCCGCCCGCACCGGAGGATACCGGTCTTGTTCCCGTTGCCTTCAACGCCTCCTTAACTCGGTCATCCTCCGTTCGACAGGCCAAGGCAGCCAGGGCACCCAACTTCTGTGCGATCGGCAAGGGATCGACTCCGGTCACGCCACCATAGTCAAGCCCATCCAAGGCACGAGCAGCCGTACATCGCAATGACAGAGGCTCGGCAGTGTCTCCCACAATCGTCGCCAGGCTCTGGAGAACCGACTGGTTGTCACCCACGGCGCCCATGGTCGCTAAAACCTTGACGGCCCTCCGTCGCATCCAAGTATGCCCGTCGACCGACCGATTGGCCGGTGGTGCCTTTTCGGTCAGTAGGCTCAGCATCAAAGAGGCCACTTCCGCCCGCTTCGCATCGGGGATCGGTTGATCTTGAGGTCGTTGCCGCACCAGCTCCAGGTGACGCTCGATCCCGATCATAGCGCCGAGGCGCAACACGTCCATTTGACCGGACGCTTTCAGCTGCTCCAGCATGAAATCAAAGGCCTTTGCGAACCGAACCGGTGGATACCGATCGGAACCAACGATTCGTGCTTCCGTTTGGTTCAGATTCCCCACGATTAACATGCCGTTATACCGAACGGCCGGATGATAATTTCCGGTGACCCGAGTCGTTGCTTCGTCGTAGACCAGGTCGAGCAGAAACTGGTGGGTGGCCCCTCGGGCGTTGCGCAGATCCTTGGCCACGTCCTCGCGCAGCGCCGAGCTATCACCCAAATGCTCCTGAGAACTCATTGCCGCAAAGACGTACTTCCGATACCAGTTTTCGATCACCGTCTGATTGGTGGCCAGATTCTGCTGGCCCAGCAAGACGCTTGTCTTGATCATCTTTTGCGGGTTGAGCTTGCGATAATCCGTGTAAATGGGATCGATCTTTTCCCAGGTGAAGCCGGCAGGCGCCTGAGCCGGGCTGAGGCCGGACAGCCATGACAGCGACAGAACGCCGCAGACGAAGATACTGACTGCCAACCGTGCGTTCAGCCTGAGATAACGCAACCGTACTTGAAATCGCATAAAAACCGCCTCCGTCCACCATCCCGCCAAACAGGGTCCGCTCGCCCAGCAACGGCAAGGGGAAACCACGACAACCGCTCGATTCCAACCAACGGGCCGAAAGCCTCAGTTGAAAAACATCTCTTATGACAAGCGCAGCTATAAATCGACTGACCGGGAGCCGAACCGGCGTGCGGCGACCTCACGATCACCTCACGCGTGCCCCAACTTGACGTGTGCCCGACCGGGCAGAATTCTCTCCAGGCCCATCGATGGCTACTCTCTCTAGCCTACTCGTGACCCCACTGAATTGTCAACTTAAACCACTCCTATTTGACAGGTTGCATCCGGCTTCTTATGCTCACCGGTCCCAAAACGATTCCCGACGATCG
Source organism: uncultured Pirellulaceae bacterium (assembly GCA_964395615.1). Taxonomy (GTDB): domain Bacteria; phylum Planctomycetota; class Planctomycetia; order Pirellulales; family Pirellulaceae; genus CAYNDU01. The sequence continues at coordinate 6,710 of CAYNDU010000260.1, forward strand.
ATGTGCCTCGCCACTCGCCGTGGGGATGACAGGCCTGAAGAACCGCCAGCGGAGGTCCGAATCCAGGACCCCGCTCGGCTGAGGACCAGGCCAGGCAGACACGTCGCGATAACCGGAAGGCCCCCCGATGACCCTCTTATTTGCCAGCAACCGGTTCCTCGATCACGAAACGGGCGAGCACCCCGAGTGTCGCGATCGGATCGGCCGGGTGCTTCGCCATCTGGACCAAACGGGTTGGAAGACACGCTGTGATCAACCTCAGTGGAGCCCGGCCAGTGTCGAGCAATTGTCGCTGGTGCACGATGCCGCCTACATCCGAGAGGTCGATCGCTTTGGGGGGGCCGGCGGCGGCCGAATCGAAACCGACACGGTGGTAGGTCCCGCCTCCTACGAGGTGGCCCGATTGGCCGCCGGAGCGGCCGCGGATGCGGTTCGGCAAGTACTTACCGGTACCGACCGTACGGCCCTTTGCCTGGTCCGGCCGCCCGGCCATCATGCCGTTCGGAATGCCGCGATGGGGTTCTGCCTGTTCAACAACATTGCCGTTGCGGCCAGACTCGCGACGACGGAATACGAACTGGACCGCGTCTTGATCGTTGACTGGGATGTGCACCATGGTAACGGTACGCAAGCAACATTCTGGAACGACGAAAGGGTGGGGTTCCTGTCGATCCACCGCTGGCCCTTCTATCCGGGATCCGGCAGCCGGGAGGAAACGGGGACCGGCCCCGGCCTGGGGCTCACCTGTAATGTACCGATAGCCTATGGCACGAGTCGACAAGACTATCTGACGGCGTTTACCGACCAGCTCGACCGGTTGGCGGCACGCGTGAAGCCCCAACTGGTGTTGCTGAGCGCCGGATTTGACAGCCACCGTGAAGATCCGGTCGGATCGCTGGGATTGGAATCGGACGATTTTCGCTCGATGACCCAGATCGTCTTGGCCGTGGCCGAGCAGTATGCAGGCGGCCGACTGGTGAGTGTATTGGAAGGGGGCTATCACCTGGACTGGTTACCGGTCTGTGTCGAGTCCCACCTCAAGGCACTGGCCGAACATGAATGACGGTGGCAGCCAAGGGCCATTTCGTGGCAGGCGGCCCCTTTGTGACCGGAATCCCATTCATGAAAGGGGCTATTTGTTGGCCAGGGGTATGACGCCGTCCCAATTGTCGGGCGGCATGCGATTATGCTGAGCGATAAAGACGGTCAGAAAATCCTTCGCGCGATCATCGGCAGGTACCTGGTGAAGAAGTTCGAAGGCGGATTCCCAGTCGAGATCCTGGAGCGCATCGAGTGCCTGTTCGTAGGCGACGATATGGGCGTCGGACAGCTGGGGAAACTGTTCGACCGGAGGCAATAATTCGCTCACTTCCACCGCTGATTCCATTCCATAGGGGCGCACGGTCGCCAGGCGGCGCACGCGCGCCACATCGGCGGGTATCTGTTGTCGAACGGCCCGTGCCGTAGCTTCGTC
>CAYNDU010000261.1:0-8120 GCA_964395615.1 uncultured Pirellulaceae bacterium
TCCAGTGAACACCTTGCTCAGCCCAACCGCTACGCGAGCCCGTTCCTGCACCCGTTGGCCATCTAGCCCGCCGGTTGCCCCGGCTCGCAAAACGGACAGCCGGCCGACTCAAACCAGCCCGGGATCTCGACGGCGCCCACTCCGCGTGCGATGGAGATCACACCAGTCAGGACAATGCACCAGGCGGCCACGGCGAAGACTCGTTTTCGCATGGTCCAACTCATCAGTGAACCACCCAGACCGGTCAATATCATGACCGGCGCGGTGCCCAGGCCGAACACGGCCATTGTCGCGCCACCGAGCAGCACATCTCCGGTCGCCGCCGCCTTGGCGGCAAACGCATAGACGAGTCCACAGGGGAGCAAGCCCGTGAACAGGCCGGCCAGAAACGTCTCGCGCAGTCTTCCAGACGTCAGAAAGGACGCAAGAAACGTACCGGTCAAACAGGGGCCCTTCGCGCTCCCCACCGAAGGCCGCCCGAGGCCGGCGGCCTTAAGACCCTGATAGACGAGCAGCAGTCCTGCCAGGACGGCCAGGGCGGCAGGCACGTTCATCCATGAGGGTGAGGACCGGGCAAATTTCCAGCCCCCGAATCCGGCCACCGCTCCGATAAAGAAATACGTAAAGACCCGCCCGAGCGTGTAAATCCCGTGTCGCCGCAAGTTGCCGGCCAGCCCCGATGTCGTGCTTCCCATCGCAAGGGCGAACGGGCCGCACATTCCAATGCAATGGGCCGATCCAAGCAATCCGGCGACCAGGACTAGAGGCAATTCCCACACGACGAACGGTTCTCCGTATTAGCCGGGCATCAGACGCGCGAGACGAGCACATCCGTCTCGCGCGACCAGCACGTCCCAGCATATCAGCCTGCCGAATTTCCTTCTAGCGGCCCCGCCGCAACCGTCCGGCGATCGGGTTCATATCGGCCTAATTTCAATGAATTCGAAACGACGAACAGGCTGCTGCCGACCATCGCCACGGCCGCCAGTATCGGATTGAGCCAGCCGGAGGCGGCCACGGCCACGCCGACTCCGTTGTAAGCGAAGGCCCAAAACAGATTCTGCCGAATCACGCGCACGGTTTCTCGGCTCAGGGCGATCGCCCAGGGTAGCCGAGTCAGGTCGTTACCCAACAAGCCCACCGGCGCCGATTCGCGAGCCAGGTCCGCGCCACACCCCATGGCGACGCCACAATTCGCGGCAACCAGTGCCGGCGCATCGTTCACTCCGTCACCGACCATTGCCACGACGGCACCGCTCTTTCGCAACTGCTCCACAACGGCCAGCTTCTCTTCGGGCAGCAGTTCAGCTCGCACGTCAACGCCAAGCTCCCTCCGCAACCGTTCGGCCCTGGCCAGAGAATCTCCGGTCAACACCATCACGCGATGGCCTGTGGCCACCAGCCACTCGAGCACGGCCGTTGCGCCCGGTCGCATTTGTTCGGCGAAGATCATGGCTCCACGCACTCGATCCTCCCAGGCCAGGCAGACAACCGAATTCCCTTCTCGATCGGCCAGGGCCAAGGCCGCATCAACTGCCGACCCCATGTCCCAACCCAGCGAGCGCATCCAGCGAGCGCTCCCCATCCAGGTGACGCCCTCGTCGGCGACCTTCCCGATCAGGCCGAGCCCGGGAAGGACCTGCAAGTTCGCGACGTCGACCAATGTTTGGGACATTCCGGAGCTCGCCTGGATGGACGACGATAACGGATGCCGGTTCGTCGCGGCGAGCGCTGCCGCTCGACGGTCAAACGACGCCCGTTCCTCCGGGTCCTCGACAACGGTCTTGGCCAAGGTCGGAGTGGATTCGGTGAGCGTGCCGGTCTTATCGAGCGCCACCACATCAACCTGAGCGAGGTTGGTCACCGCATCCCCATCACGAAACAGGACCTGTTCGCGGGCCGCCCGGCCGAACGCGGCCCAGATCGCCATCGGGGTGGCCAGCCCCAGCGCGCAGGGGCACGCGATCAGTACGACGGCCAGTCCCGACATCAGGCCAACATGCAGCCCGTCAAGATACCAGTGAACCGAGAAGGCACTGACGGCTACCACGCCAACGCAGGGCAGGAACCAGCCGGCAATCCGATCGGCCAGACGCTGGTAAGCGCCCTTTCGCTGTGCCGCCTCGCGGACGGCGCGCATCAACCGGGGCAGCGATCCTTCGTTCGGCGCCGTGGTGACTTCGATCCATAAGTCTCCGTCGATATTCAACGCCCCGCCTAAAACGAGGTCCCCCGGTTCGCGGAGCCGGGGTTGGCTTTCTCCGGTCAGAATCTGATCGTCGATCATCGCCCGGTTCTTGATCACCTGGCCATCGGTGGCAATACGCTGCCCGGCTGCCACGCGCAGCACATCACCCTGGGTCACACGTTCCAAGGGGACCATTTCCACTTCTCCCTGGCGTACCCGCTGCACCTGTTCGGGAAGCAGTTTTCCGAGTGACTCGAGCGCTTCGGTTGTCTTCAGTTTCCCGGTCGCCTCCAACCAGCGCCCCAGGGTCACCGCCACCAGCACCATGCAGCTGACCTCGAAATAGACGTGACCGGACCCACGCACAACCGAAACCGCCGAATAGACAAATGACGCGAGAACGCCAACCAGCAGCAACAGGTCGGTCGATAGCTGAAGCCGGCGAAGGCCGCTCCATGAACTGGCGACCAGAGGACCGCCCAACAACAGCAAGACGGGCGTCGCCATGATCAGGCAGATATACCGGAATAAGTCATGGAGCAGGGACGCCAACTGACCTGTGTCTCCGGGATCAGGCTGGAACACGTCCTGAGTCCAGAGTACGAGCGTGAAAACCATGACGTTCATGGTGAAGAAGACGGCCAGGCCGAGCCGAGTCATCGTCCAACGCATTTGGCCAGTGGCACCCTGTTCGTTGGCCACGGCCATCGCGAACCTGCACCCGAAGCAGCAGAACACCGGTTCGTCACGATGCGACGAAAGCGTGTGGCGGCTCCTCGCGACCGGCAACCCGCAGTAATCGCAGCCGGGCTCTTCTGGGACCGTCGGATTGAGCGACGTCGAACGGGTTCCTGCCGATAACTGCGACGCCAGGTTCATGGACGGCGGAAGAACTCCAGTTGAATGGCCGGCATGAGATACGTCACCACATAGTAAATGGCAAAGACCCAGAATCCCAACCAGATCAATCGCACGTACCAGGGAATCTCGCTTCCTACGTAAGCATGATGCCGGCCCTCGACGTCCGGCGGCAGGTTCTCGACTCCGCTCGCTTCAACTGTGCTCGCTTCAACTGGGCTCGTTTCGACTGGGCTCATATCCAAAACCACCTTTCCGATTCGCTCGCATTCTCTCTGCCAAGGATCGTATCCGGCTCAAACGCGGGATTCGAAAAACTCACGCGGACCGACGATCCAGTTCCTGTTCCCGTTCGAGCAACGTGTATTTCGGGCGCTCGATGTCATGGAACATCCCGTTAAGAATGGCCCACACGAAGAGGAACAAGAATCCCAGGCTGGCCAACAGGTAATTCACAATCGGCGTGATGGCGAACCGACCTTCTTCGGCGCCCCGAAACGCATGAATGAACTCGAGAAATTTCGAACCGAACCCGTAGATACTTGGGACCAAAATAAGTGCTGACAGAACGATCGTTATGAGCGTCGTGCGTCGAGCCGACTTCCGGGAGTTGCTCATCCGTTGTTCTCCGTCTTGAGATCACCCAGTTCTTCGTAATAGGGGTAGGAGTCGAGCCACGAGCCGAGCCACTGGACGAACGTGATCAGTGCCAGGCCGCGTCGATTCGGCAGATCGGGATCGCCGTCGAACAGCCAGGGATACTCCGGCATTGGGGAATCTGGCGAAACGGATTTTGGCCGGAAGAAGTGCACCGTGTGCCAATCGTTGCCGTGCCGGCCTCCCTCGCGGCTCAAATCCGGTCCGATCCGGCGAGTACCGAACAGGACCGGGCGTTGGAGCTCGTTCTGATATTCCCACGCCTGGGACACGTCACCCCATCGTTTCGACTCGTTGGAAACCGGACGAACGAACTGGCTGTGGCAATGCCAGCAGCCTTCGCCAACGTATATCTGGCGTCCAAGCCGAAGGAGCTCGGCACATTTGTCCTTCTTGTTTTCCGCGGTCAGCTCCCCAACATATTTGCGAAATTGCGTGGGGTATCGTTGCGCCAGTTCGCCGAACTGGTACATGATACGATTATTGACCACTTCCTCAGCCGATTGCTCTGGCTGGTCGCGAAACATGACGATTGGCACAACGGCATTCGAAACGAACGCGAATCCGAAAAAGCCCAGTCCCGCGATAAAGAGGACACCGGCCTTACTTTCAAACATGGTCTACTCCAGCAATGAATCCAGGCAATTCAACCATTCAACTCACGGGGGCTGCCTACGATGTTGACGGAACGGCGACCGTCGACCGGGCTTCGGCACCTCGATAGGTCATCCAGAGGTTGTAAAGGAAGCACATCAGTCCGGCGAACATAGCCAGACCTGCAAACACACGGGTAATCCAGAACGGCTGTGAGCCATCGATCGAAGCGTCCCAGGGCAGCAGCGACGCCCACCAGAAACCCTGAAAGACGCCCAGCAAAATCAGATCGCTGGCCATGATGAAGATCCCCACGGCGGATAGCCAATAATGCCACTCGCACAATCGGCGACTATACCATGGCCTCCCGATCAGGCGAGGGAACAAATACGTCATGATCCCGAACAACCACATGCTAAACACGCCGAACATTACGAGATGAGCATGACCGACGACCCAATCGGTGAAGTGGATCAGCTTCTGGAACGTCAAGGTCACTTGCAGAGCGCACTGCGTGCAAGTCATGAAATAGAACACCATCCCCGTGTAGAACCAGCGAATCGGAATGTTTGTCGCGACACTGCGAGTACTCCCCCACAACGTGCCAAAGAAGTTAATGACCACGGTCGTCACCACCAGCTCCACGGCCACCGTGGCAACGACGGCTCCGTATTGCAGAAACATCGGAATCGGCGTGTAGAGAAAATGGTGGATTCCATTGAGCGGATAGAAAAAGGCCAACCCCCAGAAGCCGACCAGTGACAAGCCGTGACTCCAAATCGGTTTCTTCAGTAGGATCGGCACGAAATAATACATCAGCCCCCAACCCAAGGGCGTCACAAACAGCCCGACCAAGTCGTGAATGAACAGGCCTCCGACCGCGCCGGCACTCGTTCCCGTCACGTAATACTCCGGCATGAAATTGCCCATCGCGTACGTCAGAAACGTCCAAATGAAGGCGGCAATGAAATACCATAAAGTGACGTAGAGCGGCCCCTTCGCCTTGGCAATCGGAATGAGAAAGTTGATCGCTACCAGCAACAGACCCAACAGGGCGATCGGATCGACCCAAAAAGGAGTCTCACCCCACTCGACCGCCTGGGCGCCGAGCGACAATGGAATATGAAGCCGGGCCGACCATTCCGCCACCCAGGGGCTGGTCTGAAAGGCCGGGCCAAAGACCAGTGCCGCACCGGTTCCCAATACCACCACCTGCCAGGCGAAGAAGATGAAATAGCCGAGCGGCTTGCTGGCCACCTTGTGCAATGTCATACGGGGTACGGCCCAATTCAAGGCCCCCAAGAACGCATTGGCCAAGAACCCGTAGGCGATCAAGTTCGTGTGAACCATGCGCCACCGGCCCGGCGATAACGACTCGATCCCGTTCAACGGGTTCCAGTGCACCAGTTGCAGCGCCATCAAGATTCCGGCCAGCATCGCCAGAAACATGTACATCGTGGCCGCCAGGAAGAACCAGGCTACGATCCGCGTGTCTACCAGATCATCGGGGATGGTAATTTGCTCAGTGTCCGAACTCATGATCACTCCCTACTCCCGTTTCACACTCGCCGGCCTTGCCCGGCCGACTTCCAATCGCAGTCGTTCTTGTCTTTCCCGTTCCGAATCGTTCCGAACCACCAATCGGCGGGCTTCCCGAAAATCGGCGGGCTTCCCGAAAATCGGCGGGCTTCCCGATCGCCCCGGTCTCTCTTGGCCCCTTCACTTGGGGCCCCATTATCTTCCCGTGTTACTCGGCACCTTCCCGTGTTACTCGGCCGTCGAAGCCGCAACGCGGTTGCGAAGGGCAGTCGCCGAATCGTCTGGCGAGCCTGCCGCTGCGGTTTCTGCGCCGTCTTCCTCGGTCGACCCCGCCGGAAACTGCCCGGTCTCGACAACGTGAAGAATGAAATGGACCAGATTCCACATGGTCTCCGGCTCCTCCTGGAACGCTACGCTGAAGGCGGGCATCGGCGTGCCGTTGATACCGGCGTAAATGCGACGGTAGACGTCGACCGGCCGGCGCCCACCATGCAACATGCCCGCCGACAAATCGGCTGCTGGAGCGACGTTACCCCAGTCATCGACATTCAGTTGCTCGCGTTCCTCTTCGGGCGTCTGCATGAGGTTGGCAATGAACTCCTTGTTCAACCAAACGGTCTGCCCCCGCCCATCCTTGCCGTGACATTTCCAGCATTCGCGCGACATAAACGTCAGGCGCCCCGCCTCGATCGACTCGGGCGTCACCGGTGGCATCGGCGTTATCGGCTGAACCACATCCTCGTGGGCCAGGTGCCAACTGTCGACAACCTCCAGTATTATCTCCGGGATATACTCTTCCTCAATCAGCTCCTGCTCCTCGCCCTCCTCCAACTCCTCCGGCTCAAGATACAAGTCGCCCGCTTCGCGCGCCAGCCTGAATTCCATCTCCCCTCGAGCCGATAACATCATCACATAGGAAATGATCGCGTCCATCTCGTCGTCGGGTAACCATCGAAACGCGGGCATCGATGTGCCCCGAGCGCCATGCCGGACGAAGCGAGTCAGATCCTGGCGTGTTGGCTTGGAACCGCGAATGGTCGAGCCGAACTTGAAGATCCCGCGTCGATAGTCACGCGGCTTCGGAGTCAGGTACTGTGCCCAATCGCCGGCCCCGTCACCCGTCACGCCGTGACATCCGGAACATCGACGGTTGAATGCCGCTTGCCCCACCTTCAATACGGCCGGCTCAAACTCGTGAACCAGCACCTCGGCCGGCTCCGAGTCCTCATCATCCGATCCGCTTTCTTCCGCCTCCAGGTCGGGAACCTGATACCGCGGAGAGACGGCCGTTCCAAAGTACTTCTGCAACGTCGCCTTGATCTGCTGCTGATACTCGTCCGGCAACTTGCCGACCTCTTCACGCTGATTGTAGGACAGCTCAGCCTGTCGCTGACATCCCACCAGGGCCATGACCAACAAACAGAACAACCCCCCCAACAGAAGCCTTGCGACTCGAACCCAATGCATGCCGAGTAATCTCCCAGAACGATGTTCAGGCCGGAACCCGAACAGGTTCCACCAGACAGCCCTGATCTCTATAGTCCGACGCCCGTTTCAGTCAAACTTGCGCGCCTACCGCCCGACGCGAACACCTTCCGACACCACCGCACGTCACACCCCAGCCTCGATCGCCTGGCTGGAGACAAACGCCAAGTATTAACCGCCATTCACCTTAAATCAAGTATGGCTCCGGCGAATTCGCCACCTCGTCACGCGATCGGCCGACCGGGGCGGCCTGCGGTGGGCAGACGGGCGTTGCCCATCGGTCCCCAACACCTCAAGAAAACAGGTGGATAATGTGATAAGTTGAAGGGTTGAAACGCCTGGTGCCATGTCACGACTGGAGACCGCTTCAGTCCGTTGGAGACCCGATGCGAGGGCAAGCGAATGACCGATCCGTTAACACTTTTTGACATCGAGCAGCTGGGCGAGATTCTCATGCTGATGCCCTCGCGCAATCTGAGCGAGTTTGAATTGTCCTCGTTCGAGCAAGAAGTCCGTTGCGTCGCCCAACAACTTGACACCCGCGCCATTAAGAACGTCGTCCTCGATTTTTCCAAGACCGACTACTACGGTTCGACCGCCTTGAGCCTCTTCCTTGTACTTTGGAAACAGGTCCGTAGTCGCAACGGACAGATGGCGTTCTGTCACGTCTCGGCGCACGAAAAGGAGGTGCTGGAGCTGACACGCCTCGATGGCCTCTGGCCAATTTACGACACGCGCCAAGAGGCCGTTCAGGGTATCCGTTCACGGCCGAAGGCCGAGAACGGATACGATGGAAGTT
>CAYNDU010000262.1:0-8108 GCA_964395615.1 uncultured Pirellulaceae bacterium
TATCTTCTGGAGGCTTGGGTTGCGACCGAAAGATGCGGACGCCACGGACATGATTAATCACTTCTTCCATATCCGCCGGCCGTTTGGATGAGTCCTTGGCCATCATCCGGCTTACAAAATCACTGAAGTCCGGGGTGATATTCCTGTTCGAACCGGCCAGCGCCGGGACGGCCGCACGAATATGCTTGTGGAGCAGATCTTCGGGGCTGATGCCGGTAAAGGGAAGTTTTCCGCAAAGTAATTCGTACAGCATGCACCCGAAGCTATAGACATCTGCCCGAGCGTCCAGGGCCTTGCCCCGTATTTGTTCGGGAGACATGTAGCTGCGCGTCCCGGCCACTTTGGCCCTTGACGGCAGCAGCTTTCCCAGTCCAGTGCGTATGCGTTGGGCCAGGGCGAAGTCGATCAGTTTCGATGAACCCGTGCCGTTCACCAGGAAATTGTCTGGCTTGACGTCTCGGTGCACCCAGCCCTGGTTATGGAAGTAGCGGAGCCCTTCGGCGGCCGAAACAACAATTTCCTGGGCCAGGTGGGCAAAGGTATCGACCCCTTCCCGAATGAGCATCTTGATGTTCTTGCCGGCGTGGTATTCCATCACCAGAAAGGCGACCCCGCGATCCATGTTGAAATCATAGACCTCGATGACGTTCGGATGCTGCAGCGGCCGCCCCACCTCGTTCTCGTGCTTGAGATAGGCGATTTCGTCGCGATCATCACGAATCTCCGGCTGCAACAGCTTTACAGCCACTCGTTTTTGATCGTGAACCGCTTCGAGTACCTGGCATGTGGCGCCGGCGCGGATCAACCGCACGATACGATACTTACCTATAAATTCTCGACCACCAGCCACTGATGCTCTCTCGTTCCCGCGTCCGATTCGGTACGCATCGGATCACCCCGCGCCGCTCAAGACGGCTCAGGCTCTCCAATCACCCGATCGAGTCAGTTCCCGTTCACACTGATACCTGCCAACCAGTCTATACGAAGCAACTCGACGAAGAAAGATCCGGCGATCATCCCTCTAGCGTCGGTCCCGGTCGCTCGAGAATCTCCAAATAGAGTTCCCGCAGGCGGTCGGTCATCTCGAGGTGACCGAATCGTTGGACGCAAACGTCTTTCCCCTTCGTGCCGAGGCCATGCCGCAGCGTTCGGTCGCGGGCCAGTTGCAGGAGTGATCCGGCCAGATCGGCGACATTACGGGGCTCGACCAGGAACCCGGTTTCTCCGGTGATCACCACTTCGCGAGCGCCGTCGACGTCGTAGCTGACGACCGGTTTTCCCGCGATCAGGGCTTGAGGCAATGTTCGGGCGAGTCCTTCCCGCAAGCTGGCATGCACGAGGATATCCATCGCACCGATCATGGCCGGAATCCGGTCTGGTGGCACCAGGCCCACGAAGCGGAAGTACGGTTCCAGTTCATACCGGGCGACCAGGTCGCGCAGCGAATCCTTCAGAACGCCATCGCCAACGAATACGAACCGAACGTGAGGGCACTGATCCACAACCGTACGCGCGGCTCGGATCACATCCTCGTGCCCTTTCAGCTCAAACAAGCGGGCGATCTTCCCAACAACGACATGTTCGGGCGAGAGCGACAACTGCTCGCGCGTCTGCTCACGCCACCGATCGGCTTCTTGAAACGATTCGACATTCATCCCGCTGTAAATCGTCCGGAATTTCTCGCGTGGGGCGACACCTGCGGCGACCAGTTGATCCGTCATCGCATCGGCAACACTGACTAATTGGTGGCATCGACCGGCAGCCCGTTTTTCACACCAACGGTAGGCCGATCGTACCAGCGGATGCTGGAATCGATGGAAGGGCGCTCCATGCACCGTGTGCACGATGGCCGGAACACCGAGTTTCCATGCGGCAAAACGACCGAGGATGCCACCCTTCGCGCTGTGCGTGTGCACGACATCGGGGCGAAAATCGCGCAGAAGACGGAGCAGGGTCCGATAACTGAGCCAGTCATTTCGGATGCTGATCGGACGTCGCAGAGTATCGATGTACTCGATCGGTAAGTCGCCTGCCTTGTAGTAACTCAGCAGATCGCCTTCCGGGCCGAGCGCCGGCCCGGTTACCAACAGCACGTCATCGTGATACTGATCCCGCAGGTCCTGGCAGCAGAGTAACGTATTCTCCTGGGCCCCGCCGACGATCATTCGAGTAATCACATGGGCAATTCGCATGGCGTTCAATTCTTGCTGAACGGCTCCGCTGAGTTTCGTGGGCGGAAGAAACTCAGGCGGATCCCGGCGCATCGGGCAGTTCTGTTCGAACCGTCGCGCGCGGCGCGGGCGGCGGGTAATGGACTTCCCACAAAGTTAACCCGTGCGCCGGGGCGGTCGGTCCGGCTCGCGACCGGTCACGGGCGGCCAGGACGTTTTCGACCCAATCGGCCGAATTTCGACCGCGGCCCACCTCCACCAGCGTGCCGACGATGTTTCGAACCATATTGTACAGGAATCCATCGGCCTGGATGTCAATCCAAATCGGACGACTCATGGACGCCTGCCCCCGTTCGATGCTCAGCAGAGACACCTGCCGTACGCTCGTCTTCCGCGGCGAACCGGCTGCTTCAAAGCTGGAGAAATCGTGCCGACCGACCAGGGACCGTGCCGCGTGCCGCATGGCCTGCAGATCAAGCGTCTCGGCGACCCACCAGGCGCATTGACGGGTGAAGAGGTCGCGAATCGGTCCGTCCTGCACGGCATAACGATACCGTTTCGAAATGGCCGAACGCAGCGCGTGAAAGTCGTCCGGCATCTGGTCGACGGACCACACGAAGACTTCGTCGGGCGTGCAGGCATTTAACGCTCGGCAGAGTACGTCGGACGTCAGCCGGGTTGCCGACCGGAAACTGGCGACTTGACGGCGAGCATGAACGCCCGCATCGGTGCGGCCGCTGGCCACCACGCGGGTGGCATGTCCTGTGATCTGCTCGACGGCCTGCTCTAACACGCCTTGAACCGTCGATTGCCCAGGTTGGACTTGCCACCCGGCAAACCGAGTTCCGTCGTAGGCCAGGGTGAGTCGAAACGTCCGCATCTTGAGGGCCGTCGATCGTCTAGACACGTGCCGCCCGGGCAAGCAGGCGGTCGGCGATCTGCACCGCATTGGTGGCCGCGCCCTTGCGCAGGTTGTCGCTCACGCACCAAAACGTGAGTCCTCGCTCCGACGACAAGTCCTTGCGAATACGACCGACAAAGACTTCATCGCGATCACCGCAGTTTTGGGGCATCGGATACCGGCCGGTGGCCACATCGTCATCCACGACGATTCCTTCGAATTCTTCGAATAATCGTCGAGCATGTTCGGCGCTGAGCGGATGTTCGGTTTCTACCAGAATCGACTCGCTATGACAGTTGGTCACGGGAACACGAACGCACGTAGGGCAGACAGTGATCGACGGATCATCGAAGATCTTCTGTGTCTCCCAGACCATTTTCATCTCTTCCGACGTGTAGCCCTCATGCTTCGAGGATCCGATTTGCGGAATGACGTTAAAGGCAATGGGGTGACTGAACGCTTGGTAATCATAGGATTCACCAGCCAAAGCGGCTCGCGAACCTTGGACCAGGTCCTCTTCGCCCCGCACCCCTGCCCCACTGGTCGCTTGATAAGTACTCACGATAACGCGCCGAATCCTGGCGGCATCATGGAGTGGTTTCATGGCGACAACCATTTGTGTCGTGGAGCAATTGGGCGAGGCAATTATGCCTTGGTGATTGGCAAGCGCCCCGGCATTCACCTCCGGGACTACGAGCGGAACGTTGGGGTCCATTCGCCAGACGCCGCTTTCGTCAACCACCGTCGCGCCGCGTTCGACCGCCTGGGGGATAAACGTTCGTGCCACGTCATCGGGCGTGCTGCTGATCACGAGGTCGCCATCGCGAAATGACTCCGGGCGCAGCAACTCGACCGTAGCGCGTTTGCCCCGAAAATCTAACGTGGTCCCCGCCGAACGTTCGGAAGCCAGGAACTGAAAATCCGCAACGGGAAGGTCCCGCTCCTCGAGGATGGTGCGAACAATGCGACCGACAGCGCCGGTCGCGCCTACCACGGTAATTCGTCGATACACGGGCCGGATTCCCTTCGAGAACGCAAAAAAAGCGGGCCGACAAAAGACGGCTCGCATAGCACCCAGGCCGAACAGTATAGAGCGTCAATTTGACCCGTTCAACCGACGATCAACCGATTGATTTCACTCAACACGTCGTTGATCCGGATCGGCTTGGCAACGTACCCGTCCATTCCTGCGTCCAGGCAACGTTGTTTGTCGCCCTTCATCGCATGTGCTGTCATGGCAACGATCGGCACATGCCGGTCGGTCGAGCCCTCTTCGGCGCGAATCTGGCGAGTGGCCTCCAGTCCGTCCATTTCGGGCATCTGCAGATCCATCAAGATCAGGGCAAAGTCGCCCTGTTGCCAGGCCGCCACCGCTTGATTGCCGGTCGGCACAACGTGGACCCGGTGCCCTGCCTTGGAAAGGAGGCCGACCGCCAGTTTCTGATTCACCAAACTGTCCTCGGCCAGCAGTATGTCCAGCGGGTTCGCGGCCGGTTGGATCGTCGCGGTCTTGCCGGCTCGGTCCTCGGTCGATGCGAAGCTCGGCTTCAGAACTCGGGCAATGGTCGCCACGAGTTCGCTTTGCTTGACCGGTTTCATCAAATGTGCCGCTATGCCGGCCTCTCGGCATCGTTGGTCGTCATCCGCACGTGCTCCCGAAGTCAATGCGATGACGACCGGACGCGGGACCAGGCTTTCGGCTGCGATCTGGCGGGCGAGCACGAACCCGTCCGCATCGGGCATGTTGATGTCTGTCAGCACCAACCCTATCGGCTCGCCAACCTCGGCCGCACGCCGAATGGTCTTCAGAGCGGTTGCCGCACTCTCGACTGCCTGCACGTCGAATCCTCGATTTCCCAGTCCGTCAACCAGGATACGACGGTTCGTGGCGTTATCATCGACGGCCAGAATTTTAAGGTCCATCAGATCGGTCGGCAGCACGGGCGTCGCCTCGCCGGTAGCCTCAGGCAATTCCAACACGAAATGAAACACACTCCCCTGCCCTACCTGGCTTTCTGCCCAAATCCGCCCTCCCATCAACTCGATCAATCGAACGGAAATAGCCAGGCCCAGCCCAGTGCCTCCGAAACGACGAGTGGTACTGCTATCGGCCTGTTCGAAGGCGGCAAAGATCTTCTGGAGTTTCTCTTGTGGGATGCCAATTCCCGTGTCCCGAATGCAAAAGTGCAGGCAGCGTCCGGCTTCATCCGTCGACTCCCGTTGGATCTCGACCACCACTTCTCCGCGATCGGTAAACTTGATCGCGTTGCCGACCAGATTGGTCACGATCTGGCGCAGGCGGCCGGCATCCGCTTGGACGAACCGGGGAACGCGGTGATCGACGGCGTAGGCGAGTTCAATCTGTTTGCGATGGGCGCGTAACGCCATGGCCTTCATGGCGTTGCCGATCATCTCGTGCAAATCAAAATCCGCTCCGTCGAGCTGTAATTTGCCCGCCTCGATCTTGGAAAAATCCAGAATGTCATTCAGAACCGTCATCAAACTCTCACCCGACTCGTGCACCATCTGCAAATACTCTCGCTGCGTTGGGTCGAGTTCGGAATCGAGCAACAACTCGGTGATTCCCAACACCGCGTTCATCGGTGTTCGAATCTCGTGGCTCATATTGGCAAGAAACTGACTCTTGGCCGCGCTGGCCGCGTCGGCGGTCTCCTTGGCGTTCCGCAACTCTTCTTCCATTTGCTTGCGTTTTGAGATGTCGCGATCAATTCCGACCAGGCCGGTCGGTACGCCGTCACGATCGCGAAGTGGCACCTTGCTCACGAGCAAACACGAGGGCTCACCCTCTGCGTTACGGACCAATTCCTCCTGGTCAATCAGAGGCTGTCCCGATTCCAAGACGAGTTGGTCGTCGATCGCATGCTGCGCTGCCAGCCCGTTCTCGACAAAGTCAAAATTGGTCCTGCCAACGAGTTCCGAGACCGAATCCAAATGAAACAACTCCATTGTTGCCGCATTGGCCGTAATATATTTCCCCTCGACATCCTTGACGTAGATGTAGTCGGGAATCGCGTCCATCAGGGTGCGTAACAGGTCCCGCTCTCGCGACAAGGCGCTCCGCGCCTCCTCACGCGAAGTCACGTCCCAGAATATGGCCTGCGTCGCCACCAACTCGTCGCTGTGATTCCGAATGGCCGTTTTTCTTACTTCGAAGTATCGAGTCACATCGGCCGTCTTGTTTACTTCGACACAAGACAACGTCTCACCGGTGCGCGCCACATAGGAGTCGTCCGCCCGATACTTGTCGGCCAACTCGGTGGGAAAGAAATCATAATCGGTCTTGCCGTGGATCTCTTCGAGTGACTGGCCCAACAGGTTGCAAAAGGTCTGATTCGCGTAAATGATGCGACCGTCCAGGTCTTTACGAATCACGTGGATCGGAAGATTGTCGACCAACGAATGATACAGCGATTCGGACTCGCGAATCGCCTTAAGCGACTGACGTTCGCCCTCGGCGACGTGCTGAATCAACTCGCCTAAAGCCTTCCGACCGGGAGCCGGCAGAAGGGCTTCCAGCTGTAACGTCAACTGCTTCCATTGTTCTCGGCCTGACTCCCCCGGACCCAGGCCGACTCGCTGACCTCCGCTCATGCCGTCAGCTTATCGACCTTGAGCGTCGAAAGCCACATCTCTGGCAGAAAAATGTTCCACGAAAAAACCCCTGCCGGACCGGCTACGGCCCTGCAAGGGTCCCATCGTCCATTGAGCTTTTCGCCGAGTTAGCGTGACGAAGCGATCTTGTCGATCGTGAAATCGAACTCCAATTCGCGATTCTCGCCGGCAGCCAGGTCGATCATCTGCTGCTTGACCTCCTGCCGCCCGTTACGCTCGACGACGACCCGCACGGCGTAATCGGTCCATGCCTGGCCCACCCGCATCTCGGCCGTCTTGAAGGTCCGAACGGTGCCACGACTGGTCGTCTCCTGACCACCCAGGTACACCCTTGCGTCGGCCGGCACGTGAAGTGTTAACGACGTCTCTGCCGGGGCCGGCCGGAGTTCGAAGGCCAGATTGGCCATTTCACCAGCGCGAACCCGGATCTGCTTGGACTCCGTGACAGGCCGGCCATCCACCTGAGCGACCACCCGGACGTTGTACGTGTAATCCAATCCGTCCAGCATGTTCCGCGAAACGTAGCGACGAAGCGATCCCCGGCTCATCGTCCGCGCCCCGTTTACGTACACTTCAGCGTCGGCAGGCACATGGACCGTCAACATCGCACTCGAGTGATCCAAGGACGTCTGCTTGGGTGGACCCGGCGCAGGAGGGGCCGGCGTGGGCCCCGTGTTGCCCTCAGACGGTGCCTTCGGGAGCGCGGGACTCGGCGTTGTCGTTGTCCCCGAGTCGGGTGAAACCACCGAATTGTCGTAGAGTGGGTCTCCCTCGCGGACAATCACCTGACCGCCGTCGCAACAGGAACATCCACAGGAAATCGTCGCGCATCGACAGATTCGACAGATGGGGCGACGTACAAAGCATGGGTCGCACCCCGTCCGACAGCCTGTCGTGCACCCGGATCCGAAATAATTCCAATGATGGTGGTTCAGGCGGTAACCCAAGCCATAGGCGCATCCAAACCGGTTGTAGCCCGGATACTCCACCCCACCCCATCCATATGCGTTCCAGCCACCATAGTAACCGTACCCGTAGCCAAATCCGGCCACACTGACATACGGTACATAACACCCGTTGCGGAAATGGCCCCAACCGGCACGAGCTGGCGTGCTGAACGCCACGATGACGAGACATAGTGCTGCCGCCATCAAACCATTACGTAATTTGCCATTCATCTGCTGATGTCCCCTTGTTCCCATTCGTTCAGTCCTCGATACCGCAACCGCACCCGGTACTGGCAAAGCAGTTCTCCCGGCACTTCCTATCAGGTTGAAACGCCCCGCGGCGCCGCACATCCTGCCCCTCGCACGCTGACTCCTGCCGAGCCGTCGATTGGGGCCAATCGGCCGCGATCGGATTTAGTTTAACAAGCGTAGCATGTAAAACAAAGGAAATCAGGT
>CAYNDU010000263.1:0-4660 GCA_964395615.1 uncultured Pirellulaceae bacterium
CGCTGAATAATACGTCCACCCAAAACGAGCCCGTTCCTGACCCCTTTACCTCCGTTGAGTGTAGGGCTGAGTCACTTGCAGCACTTCATCGTGCAGACGCCCGTTCGATCCGATCCCTTCACCGTGATAGATCGAATCCGAGCCGGCCCAGTCGGTGAATCGGCCACCCGCTTCGCGCAAGATTGGGGCCAAAGCCGCGGCGTCCCAGAGATTCATGATCGGATCGACCATGACTTCCGCTCGGCCCGTGGCGATCAGCAGGTATCCGTAGCAATCGCCCCAGGTGCGCGTGATCGATGCGCGTCGCTGCAGGTCATGAAAAACGGGCCCCGCATCGCGCTGAGCAAACGAGTCAACTTGCGACGTGACAAACAGACCATTGGCCAGCGTGTCACACGACGATACATGTGCGGCCTTCGCCGGCCGCTTTCCCCGGCCATACCAGGCCCCCCGACCGTCACCTGCGTAGACCGTCTCGCTCAGGGCCGGAATGTGGATGACGCCAATCACGCTGCTCGAATCGTATTCGACGGCTACCAGGGTGCCATAGAGTGGGACACCGCAAATAAATGACTTGGTGCCGTCGATCGGGTCAAGAATCCAGCGGAATCCGCTCGTTCCAACGCGCGGCTCGAACTCTTCGCCCATGATCGCATCGTCCGGGAATTCCCGTTCAATGCGCCGACGCATAAGCTGCTCAGCCTCACGATCGGCACGTGTCACCGGCGAATCGTCGTCCTTGCGTTCGACCACGTAACGATCGCTGCGAAAGTAGGTCAATGTCAGGTCGCCTGCCTCGACCGCTATGCCACGGGCTAATGCCAGACGCTTATCCAACTGGCTGCTGTCAATGTCCATCGTTGCCCTCGACCAAGATCCTACTCGGAATCGGCCGGAGAACGCGCATCGGTGTCCGCCCCATCGAGGCCCCGCCGGTCGGTCCCCGATTGTTTCGTGCGGCCTTTACCCGCACCCGTATCAACAGCGCGTTGGGCGCCGGCGTCTTGGGGGTTGGGCGTCGGCGGAGCTGCGAGCAGTTGTGACAACTTGATGGCCTCGAGTTGTCTGCGGGAGTTGGCCGTTACTTGCTGCAAGGCGTCGTGAAGACGCCGTTGAGATTCGGTCGGTGTTCCATCCGACATGGGATCGCCCGAGCTGAGCGGGCCCTCAATTGCCTCGATCACCTCCAGCAGCGAGACCTCTTCGGCCGGCCGGACCAGCGAATACCCGCCATCAACACCACGAGTGGAACGCAGGATTCCATGCGTAACGAGGTTGCGCAGAATCTGAAGCAGGAACCGCTCGGGCATCTGCCCTTCGGCGGCCAGCTGACTGCACGGGACGGGCGACGTGGATTGGCTCTTGGCCAACTGCAGCGTGGCACGCACGGCGTACGCGACGGTTCGGGAAAGCTTCATCGTGGTAGCTCGACTCGTTTGCGATCACCTTGCCCACTGTCAAACCGGTGTCGTACCAACGTCCGGCCTATCGGCGATCGGGCCTCTAAAGAGCTTTCGAATTCCTTAGAATCCCGACGGCTCGTCCCTATTATCCCTGCTGCTAGACCCGCCGCAACACCCCACGGGCGGTAAACTCGATATCCCGGGCGCGAAACTCAATCTATCAAAGGCCGACCAAAAGTCAATCAGCCGGACGCCTCGGACGAAGCAACCCCTTCCGGCTGACGCAACGCATGCCAGGCCAACAGAATGGCACCGCTGACCAAGAGACTGTCGGCTATGTTGAAGATGGGATAGTCGAAGCCGATGGCGTCGATTTTGAAATGCAGCCAATCGCGGACCGCATAGACCGCCTGGCCCGCCGTGTGTCCCTTTGTGCCGGCCGCCCACGTAAGGCCGGGAAGACCGAGCCGGTCGTACAGATTGCCAAAGATTCCTGCCATCACGCAAGCCAGGGCGCAATTGAGCAGCCCGCTGACGGCCGCCTTGCCAACAAATAGCCAGACGGCGATCCCTACGGCAGCCACAATGGACAAGAGAGCGAACAAGGCCACCTGCCCCTGACCGATGCCAAACAGGGCCCCTTCGTTCAGACTCGTTTCGAAGCCAAAGATCTCGTTGAAAAGCCAGATGGGGGGGGTGGGCGTTCCCTGCTCGATACGTGGGCAACCGAGCCGGCCGAAAATCCAGCTCTTGGTCCACAGGTCCAGGCCGCAGCCGACCACCACGATCGTGGCGAATACGATGTACCGCTCGCGTGGCACGGTCATTCGTGACCAGGGCGACGTGGTGCTATCGTTTTTCGAGTTCGCTGGAGCACTTGACACAGTACGGTGTGTAGGGGATGGCATTGAGTCGTGTTTTTGGAATACGGCATTCGCATTCCACGCAGCAACCATACGTCCCCGCCTCAATCCGTTCAAGAGCAGCCTCGATCTTCTCCAGGGTCCCACCGTCGGTCTCGAGCAAGCTGAGCGTAAACTCCTGTTCGAAGTTGTCGCTGCCGACGTCGGCCATGTGGATCGGCATACTCGATAAATCGCCGCTTGCCTCGAGGCGTGTTTGATTCAAGGCCGCATTGGCAAGTGCATTGACATCTCCACGCAATCGCGCGCGAAGCACTAGCAATCGCTCCTTAAATTCTCGTATGTCGGTTTTTTTTCGCATCGTGATATTTCCTGTGTTCGGCGTCGCCCGAGCAGTCACTGCCGCGCGTCGTCCAACCCATTTTCTCCACGGTGATCCCTCGACCGTAAGGTCCACTCTGTTCCCGTCCGTCGCGAATTTCGGAACCCGGACTATGGTCGGCCGGCGGCACGCTCTAACGGTCGTTCGTTAGCCGTTAGACCAAGGTTCACGTTCCCCACGTCGCCATTGGCACCGAATCTCGCAAGCTACTTATTTTAGGCACGATCTCCGACCATGTCAAAGGCCTGGCGGTCGCGGCTCTTGTCCGTCCCTCCGTGCTAACATGCGGTTTTCAAACGACTTAGCTTTTCCATGGGGTTTCCGCTCGCTACGGCCTGGCCGAGTGCCTTCGCTTGCAGCATCCTCCCGTCTGGAATAGACTTACGCGGCATGTTGATCGATGGTTCGACCGACGGGATTTCGGCAAGTAGAGTTCAGTGTCGGCTCGGCCGGGACACCTGTATCAGGGCTTTGGGCGGGCCGAGGGCGCCGGCCCACTTCCGGACCGGCACCCTGCTATGGGCCCAGCGAGTATTCTGTGACTGAAACGCCGATTGCATACCAGCGTTGCCTTTCCCCCACCTGTGGG
Source organism: uncultured Pirellulaceae bacterium (assembly GCA_964395615.1). Lineage (GTDB taxonomy): Bacteria > Planctomycetota > Planctomycetia > Pirellulales > Pirellulaceae > CAYNDU01. The sequence continues at coordinate 3,238 of CAYNDU010000263.1, forward strand.
GCGACGTACGACGTACGGCAAGTGCGGGTGGCCTGCGATGCGTGCGGGGACCTGCTGGACGTCGTGTACGATTGGGACCGGGCAGAGATCCCCAGTTCCCTGAGCCAGTTTGAGCGTCAGTGGTCACGGCGCCGTGATCCGATTTCGCACAGCGGGGTCTGGCGTTTCCATCAGCTGCTGCCGTTCGCCGATCGCGACTCGGTCATCACGGTCGGCGAGGGCCAGACGCTGTTTCAGCGGGCCGACGCCCTGGCGACGTACGTGGACGTCGAGCCCGGATGTTTGTATTTGCAATACGAAGGAATGAATCCTTCGGGAAGTTTCAAAGACAATGGGATGACCGCCGCGTTTACGCACGCGCACATGACGGGCGCTCGGCGAGCCGCGTGTGCATCGACGGGAAATACGAGTGCCTCGCTGGCCATGTTCTGTGCCGTGACGCGCATGATGAAGGCGGTCATCTTTATTGGATCGGGAAAGATCTCGTACGGAAAGCTCTCCCAGGCCCTCGACTACGGCGCGCTTACCGTGCAGATCGCCGGCGATTTCGATGATGCGATGGTAAGAGTGCGCCAGGTGTGTGATGAACTGGGGATCTATCTGGTCAACAGCATCAATCCGTTTCGACTCGAGGGACAGAAGTCGATCATGTACCGCGTGCTCGAGTCGCTCGCCTGGGACCCTCCGGATTGGATTGTCGTGCCGGGCGGTAATCTGGGAAACTCCAGCGCGTTCGGAAAGGCCTTCGCCGAACTCAAATACCTCGGCTTGATCGATCGAGTGCCCCGGCTTGCTGTCATCAACGCCCAAGGCGCTGACACTCTCTACCAGCTCTTTGATCAACGATCCATGCGATGGCAGCAAGGGTCCGTTGATATGCGAACGGCCGAGGACTATTTTTCTTTGCTTGACGAGAAACAACAAAAGGCGTCGACCATCGCCAGCGCCATCGAGATCAATCGGCCAGTGAACTTTCGTAAGTGTCTGCGTGCTTTGGAAGTGTGCGACGGTGTGGTCCGGCGCGTCGACGATTCTGAAATACTTGATGCCAAGGCTCAGGTCGGCGCTTCGGGCATCGGCTGCGAACCGGCCAGTGCCGCGAGCGTGGCAGGCGCCCGGTTGCTCCGTGAGCAGAATATTATTGGGCGATCGGACCGCGTCGTCTGCATTCTGACGGGCCACCAGCTAAAAGACCCGACAGCAACGGTTGCTTACCATACGACCGATCAGCAGAAGTTCGACGAGGTGTTGGGCGACCGTGGGATCCGTCGCGCCTCGTTTGCGAATCGTGCCGTGGCGGTTCCCAATGAGTTGCCCGAGATCGTCAAGGCAATTCGACTCTACAGCTGATCGGACGGGCGAAGTCGACAAGGCCCATGATCGAAGTGCGGTACCCGTTGGAAGAAGACAGACCGCAGTTGAC
>CAYNDU010000263.1:4760-8065 GCA_964395615.1 uncultured Pirellulaceae bacterium
GTTGACAGATAGCAAGGGACCACTGGCAGAGGATGAAGGAACCATGGATCAAATCGCGTTAGCCATTCACGGAGCCGCCGGCCGAATGGGGCGCCGACTCGTTGGGCTGGCGGCCGAGGATGACCGCCTGCGCGTCGCGGCCGCGCTCGAATCAGTCGCTCATCCGGAACTCGGCCAGGACGCGGGGACCCTTGCGGGAACACGTCCGTTGGGTGTCGTCCTAACGGCCGAACTCAACTCCCCGGTCGACTGTCTGATCGACTTCTCGATCCCCGAAGCCTGTCCACACGTCCTCGAGCTATGCAGCCGGAACGGAATTCCACTGGTCCTGGCGACCACTGGACTGACCGACGCGATGCAGCAGGGAGTGGCCGAATTGGCCCGGTCGGTACCGGTCGTCGCGGCCCCCAGCATGAGCCAGGCCGTGAACGTGACGATGAAACTGGCCCAGTTGGCAGGTCAGGCGCTGCAAGGTGTCCCGGGCGGTCTGGACGTTGAGATCTTGGAACGGCACCATCGCTACAAGCAGGACGCGCCGAGCGGCACGGCATTACGATTCGGGGCGTTACTTGCCGAGGCCACCGGTCAGGATCGGTTTGTACACGGTCGCCAGGGGCAGGTCGGCGCGCGGCCTCGCAATGAAATTGCCTACCATGCCGTACGTGTGGGAGACAATCCGGGAGAACACACGGTCGTGTTTGGGATGCTCGGCGAGAGCGTTGAACTGACCGTGCGCGCTACGAATCGGGACTGCTATGCGCTGGGAGCCTTTGCGGCCGCCCGATTCGTCGTTGACCAGACGCCCGGGCTTTATAATATGTTCGACGTGCTGGGCCTGTAATGGACGAAACGTGGCGCGATTGCGAAAGGGTCGAGCGATCTGCCCAGACGGCCGGCGCGTTCCGCCGATCGAACAAGGGGCACCAGGTCCGGTTCACTCTCGATTCACCGAGCCGTAACGGCCGACTTCATTGACGCGGGCGTGCACGTCGTTCAGGACCCAGTGAAACAGACAAAGGTGAATGCTCTCGACCATTCCCATGTCATCTAACGGGATGTGTAGACCGTCCTGCTGAATCTGTTTCAGCCGGCCGCCGTCGTACCCGGTCAGGCCGAACGTGATCAATTCATTCCGGTTGGCCCATTCGACGGCCGCCAGAATGTTGCCGCTGTTGCCCGAACCGCTGATGGCGAGCAGGACATCGCCGGCAGACCCATAGTTCATGAGTTGCTGCCGGAAGATCTGGTCGTAGTCCAGATCGTTTCCCACGGCCATGATCCAACCCACATTGTCCGTCAGGCTCAGTACTTTCAGCCGGCGCCGTGACTCGTCGTCCAGCGCCGATTCGGGTAACGTGCTTTTCCCCAGGTCTTCGGCCATGTGGCTGGCCGTTGCGCCGCTTCCGCCGTTGCCGATGATGAAGACAAAGCGATCCTGGTGCCAGGCCCGGTAGATCGTATCCGCCCATCGTTCGACGGCGTCCCGATCAACGGCGGCCAGTTCCTGCTGGAGTCGAGACAGGTATTTTTCAGTGTCTAGCTGGATGCCCAACATGATCGATCGGTTCTCCAAATCCTTTGCCAAAAACAGTTGGCCATGTCGTTTCTCACAGGGAAGACGGGTGCCCGGCACCGTCGTCGCCCGAATCCAAGGCTTCCTCCCGCGGACGGTACCCGATAACCGCCGTCAACATAACAACGGCGGTCATAGCGAAGAGCGCACATCGCGGCCAGTTCCTGGCAGCGATGCAACGGTCGAACGCCCAGTAAGTGACCGAGGAGAGCAACAAGGCTATAAAATTCGCCTGGTTCATCACGGCGATCATGCGTCCTTTTTGGCCCTCGGGGGGCCTCAGTTGCATGAAGACTTGCAACGGAATCGCATACATTCCGGCAAAGATGCCGAGGATGATAAGTGCGGGAAGAGAAAACGCGAAACCGAACAAGTGGCCATGATTGGGGCCCGGCAGCGATAACGCAAGCAGGCTCGCAACCAATCCCCACCCGCCCACACGCATGACGTGAAAATCGGCTCGGCCGCGCGACAGCATCCCCGCCAGCACGGCTCCGGCCGCAATCCCCACACCAATGCACGCCAGCAGCAGACTCGTGCGAGTGTCACTCAACTTCAACTGGCTGTGGCCTAGCGAATTGACCGAGAGGTTGGCAACTCCAGCGACCAGCCAAAATACGCTTGAGGCGAGCAGAGCGCCGAACAGGGGTCGGTCGGTGCGCAACATGCGGCGAGTCGTTTGTGGGATCGCCAATGCACCGGCGCGAAATCGCAACTCCGGCGCCGCCGGCGGCACTCGACGGATCAAGAGTGCACTCGCCGTGCCCAAAACGGCGAGCACGATGCAGATGGTCGAGGCGCTCCACAGGTTTCTGGCGGTCGAATCGAGCGAGGCATGAGGCTCCAATGCCAAGTCACTTAACAGTCCGGCCGAAGCCGCCCCAAAGATGATCGCCAGAAACGTCGTCATCAAAATGATGCCGTTGGCTCGCGGCAAGTCGCGATCCCTCAACATCTCAGGCAAGATGCCGTACTTGGACGGGCCGAAAAAGGCGCTCTGCGTTCCCATCAGGAAGAGGACCGCGAGCAAAATCGGAAATCCGCCGAAGCCAAACGACAGAAAGGCTATCAGGCCGAGCGCCATGACACCGATTTCGGCTACCTTCGACCAGACCATGATGCGCTGTTTTGGGAACCGATCGGCCAAAAAGCCGGCCACGCCCGAGAACATGACAAACGGGATCGAAAACACGAACATCGCCACCGCTTGCCGGTCCTCATCGGCGACTTTCAGTGATAGCAGCAACATGATCTGCTTGAACAGATTGTCGTTGAAGGCGCCTAGAAACTGAGTGACCACCATTCCCCAAAATGAGGTGTCTCGATTCAGTGGCGGTAAGGGCCCTTGGTCATTCATAGTCGGCCATTATCGGAAACTGGCCGTTGGGAGCAACCGCAAATCGGCCGCGTCGGAACCGGCGGGTGCAGGAACGAGCTTCCGGAGCGGGTTGGCTGAGCCAGGTGGTCGATCAAGAGAATAGGCTCTCACGGGGGCACAGAAGCCAGGGCCAGACCGCGCGGCAGCCCCGCGAGCGCTGGGCTCGCCGTCTGCCCGCTCAACCCGACAGACCAGCCGTACCGGCGATTGCCGTAGGATGGATGAAGCCGACCAGGAAGGGGCGGCGGGTTGGCGCCCACCCTACGCTCAGCCCGGCGGGCCTTCCAGGCTTTCGAGCGCATCCTGCAGCGACCGCGCCGTCTCCGCGCACCGATCGATGGCACACAGTCACGG
>CAYNDU010000264.1:0-8057 GCA_964395615.1 uncultured Pirellulaceae bacterium
GCACCCTACGGGCCGTTCCGGCAATTGACTCCTGACCCCTTTACCCTAACCCCGGTGGGGCGAGTGTGGCATAGCTTGTTGAAATACCCGTGTGGTATCCTCTTGGGTATGGCCACGAGCAATGATCCCGAGTTTAACGATGAAGCGTCCACCACACCCCCCTCACAGCGGGCGTTGTCCCAAGGGGGGGAACCACCGGAACACGACCCCCCAGCCCGTGAGACCCCCGCCGGTGAGACCACTGCCCGTGAGACCCCGCCACCGGCATTTCAGCAGGTCGAGGACGAATGGGTGATGGCTCAACCGGTGGACCCGATCACGATGGAACGGCCCGTTCTGGTGGCCGAACGAGTCGAACCGGTTGCATCGCGGCATGCGCCCGTTCGACGACGGCGGGTTCGGCTGCCCGTCATTCTATTTCTGGTCACGTGCCTGTCGACGTTTTGGGTGGGAGCCAACCACTGGCTGCCGATTCCGATCGCGATCCCCTTTCGACAGATGTTGGCCGCCCACTGGCAGGACGGTTTGATTTACACGGCCTGTGTGTTGGGGATCCTGCTGACTCACGAGATGGGGCACTTTCTGGCAACGATTCGGCATCGCATACCGGCCAGTTTTCCGTTCTTCATCCCATTCCCGATTTCCCCGATCGGGACGATGGGCGCGGTGATTGGCATGGACGGCATGCGCGCCGATCGCAAGCAGATGTTCGATATCGGTTTGGCCGGTCCCCTGGCGGGTCTTGCGGTTGCCCTGCCCATCATGTGGATCGGAATCGCTCGGCTGGACTTGACCCAACCTGGGTACGGACCGTTCGCCGTCGACACTCCCTTGATCGTGCGATTGGGAATGCAGTATTTGCAGCCACCCGGCTATGAGCCGGGCAAGCTGATCTGGTTCAGCCAGCTCAACCCCTATTTCATGGCCGGTTGGGTGGGGTTCTTGATTACGGGGCTCAACATGATCCCCGTCAGTCAGCTTGACGGCGGCCATGTGACGTACACGCTGTTCGGCAAGGCGGCCCATTGGATGGCTCGAGGCTTCATGCTCGTCGCGGTCGCTTATATATTGTTTGCTCGGCAGTGGAACTGGTCGTTGATGGTGATTTTAGTTTTGTTGATGGGGACCGATCATCCGCCGACTCGTGACGACACCGTTCCCTTGGGCCGCGTACGCACGGCGATCGGTTGGTGCGCCATTTTGATTCCACTGTTTTCATTTGCCCCGCGATTATTGATCTTTCCGTAACGGAAATCGATGCCAACGAGGTAGCAAACGCATGACGGACGGAAGAATTGACGACCAGTCATACGACGCGATTGTCATTGGCGGAGGCCATAACGGACTGATTGCTGCCGCCTACCTGGCAAGGGGTGGAAAGCGGGTCTGCGTTTTGGAACGCCGTGGGGTGCTGGGCGGGTGTGCCACGTCCGAGCCGCTTTGGCCCGGATATCGCGTTTCGACGGCCGCCTACGTGATCAGCCTGATGTTGCCCGAGATTATTCGGGATCTCAGGCTCAAGCATTACGGCCTTACGATTCTGCCCCGAAATCCTTCGTCGTTTACACCTTTGCTGGATGGTCGCAGCCTGACGATGGGCCCGGACATGTCGGCCACCTGCCGGCAAATTGCCCAGTTCAGCCCGCGTGACGCCGAGCGGTATCCGGAATACAACCGGCTGCTCGAGCGGGTCGCCGAACAGATCGAGCCGATGATGTCGCAGCCGGCACCGGCCGCCTTGCCGATCCCGAAAGACGTTCGTCGGACGGGCGTCTGGAAACGACTTCAAGACGCGAACCGGATGTGGGAGCTGTACCAGGCGGCCGGAAAACTGGGCAGTCAGCTGCCCGAGGCGATCGAGTTGCTTACCGGGGCCGCTCGCCCCATCCTGGAACGTTGGTTCGAATCCGATGTGTTGCGGGCCACCTTGGCGACGGATGCGATCATCGGCGCCTTTGCATCGATCTCGGCGCCGGGAACCGCATATGTTCTGCTACATCACGTGATGGGCACGGCCGGTGGGGCTCGTGGAGTATGGGGTTACGTCCAGGGCGGCATGGGTGGCCTGGCCGACTCGTTGGAAGCTGCCTGCACCGACTTACGTGTCGATATCATTCGTGACGCCGAGGTGACAGACATTCTGACGGCCAACCATTCGGTACGCGGGGTGGCACTGGCGGACGGTCGAATGTTCGACGCACCGGTTGTCGCGTCGAGCGTAGACGCCAACTGGACTTTCTTGCGGCTGCTCGATCCCAAGGAACTCCCGCCCAGCTTCCGCCAGGCCGTCGAGCGAATTGACTATGGATCTGCCTCTGCCAAGATCAACCTGGGCTTGTCCGGTCTGCCTGAGTTTCGGGCTGTGTCGCAATCGGGATTGGGTCCTCACCATCGCGGCACGATTCACATTTCGCCCACGCTCGAGTTTATCGAGCGGGCGTACGATGATGCCAAGTATGGCCGGCCGAGCGAGCAGCCGATTCTGGAGATTACGATACCCTCAAGTGTTGACCGGACCGTCGCGCCGGAAGGCAAACATGTGATGTCGATGTTCGTTCAATTCGCACCCTACCGATTGGCGAACGGCAAGTGCTGGGACGATGTGAAGGAAGGTTTTGGAGACCGATGTATCGAGTTATTGACTCGTTACGCGCCGAACATGCCCGAGATTATCGAACATCGACAGGTGCTTAGCCCGCTCGATCTGGAGAGAACCTACCGCCTGACCGGGGGCAATATCATGCAAGGGGCCATGCACCTGCACCAGTTGTACTGCATGCGCCCGGTCGCCGGTTGGGCCGACCACCGCTCGCCTATCTCCGGTCTTTATCTGTGCGGGGCGGCCAGTCATCCGGGTGGAGGCGTGATGGGCACTTGCGGCAGAAATGCGGCACAGGCGATCCTTCGCGACTCGTAAACCTTGATCCAAGACCTTGATCCAAAACCTTGATCCAACTCGGAATCAGTCGGCCCTTTCCTCAATCGCTACCGACCGGCGATAACAAAAGTCGAACACCAGTTGCCACTCCACGTCGGCCAGCTCGCGACAGAATCGAGCCTGCGCGTCCTCCTCCGATCGCCAGACCTCGGAACACCAGTCGACGAAGGCGAACGGGTCCCATTCGTCACCCTCTGCGAGCCGGTCCATCACGGGAACCGACGGGTACTTTTGCGCTAGCCGGGCCGCCTGCTGAGCCAACGGACCAAAAACCGGGTGACGGCCGGCGCGTCGAAACCAATACTTGGCATTGGAAAAATCGGGCTCCCGACGATGCATGAGCCCATGCAGATAACTGCCGCTCGACGATGCAATCGACTGGCTGATCGTGTGCGAAACGTCCAGAAAATGATGCCGCAACCAAATGGCGGACGTGCAGCAACGGGCCATCTCGATATCCAAGAGCGTCCGTGAACCGGCAACGGACTCGGGGCGAAGCTCCAACAGGTGAGTCTCGGCAGCGTGGTTGGGTGTACCGGGTCCCAGTGGGCAGAGCACGGAGGTATCCTGGCCCTGCCGTTCGTCAGCGGACGGACCGGGTTCGCGATCCGAACGGCCGACCGAGGCCGGCGCGGTTGGGGTTCCCGAAGGCTTGATCGCCAACTGCAACAGTTGAGCGCAGGCCGGTCCATAAAAGCCGAACTCTTCCAGAATCATCACGGTCATGGCCTCCTTGAATCAGGGGCAGAGCCGACTATTCTACCCCAGATCAACACCGCGCTGCAGCCAGTTCTTTGAATTGTCACAATCTGTCGAAACCCTATCGAAACAGGGGGCCCACTGGTACACTGAGCAGGTCACGGCTACGGCCCGGCGGCGCCGGCCCTCGACCGACTGCGCCCGCTCGAGACCGTAACGCCAAACCGGATCGGCCGTCCTTTGGCTATTCGATAAACAACTCAGCCGATATTCGCCCGAGGCGAAAGATGCCCGAGCCAACCTGGCTCGTCGAATTAAGGCCTGGCTTGGCCGTTCATGATTGGGACCCGCGGTTGGGACCCGCACTACCGGGGCCCACGATTTGGGGCTCACGACATGGGAATAGTGAGGCGATGAACAGCGAACCCGCAAAGAAAGACTCTGCGAATATCACGGATGCGGACGCCGAGAACGGTTCGGCCGCTCCGGTCGACCCCGCGACGCCACAACTGCCCGGAGCCGCGGTCGAGCCCGGCCCGACCGACGAAGGCGCGTCGACCGAAGCCGAACAGTCGGGCAGCGGATCGGCCGGCAGCCCATTGTCCGACTCCGATGCTCCGCGTCCCAGAATCCAAATCGGATCACGCCGGCGGCGCGCTGAGTCAGAGCCTCAGTCCTCCAAACCGAAAACGGCAGGGACCGATAAGCCGATCCATCCCGATGCGGCGAGGCCGAACGTTGAACCCGTCTTGTCGACCGAGTCCGCCGCTCCGGCAGCCGAAACCACGTCCAAGCACGTCCCGGTTCCCAAGCCCTCGGTACGGGACCCGTTGAGCGACGACTTGCAGCAACAGCTCGATGCGGCGATGGCCGACAGTTCGCTTGACGAGATGATGGCGCTGGGCGACGTGCCGTCGTCCGCCGCCATCGAGGAAGGAACCGGCAAACGGGCGACCGTGATCCGCATTCACGGGGACGACGTATTTTTTGCACTTGGCGGCCAGTACGAAGGTGCCCTATCCCTTCGACAATTCCCTGAACCACCGGCAATCGGGACCGAATGGGACGTGGTCGTCAGACGCTACGGCGCCGAGGATGGACTCTACGAACTGACCCTGCCGGGCGCCGCCAGCCAAGTGGACGACTGGGCCGACGTGACGGAAGGAACAGTCGTCGAGGCACGGATTACAGGCTCGAACGCCGGTGGGCTTGAGTGCCAGGTCGGTTCCTTGCGAGCCTTCATTCCGGCGAGCCAGATCGCCCTGTTCCGCATTGAAGACTTTTCGGAGTTCGTGGACGAAAAATGGCTCTGCGTGGTTACGGAAGCCAGTGAACAACGCAGGAACCTGGTACTCAGCCGCCGAGCGATCCTGGAGCGAGAGCGAGAAGAGGAGCGGAAGTCTTTGCTGGACTCTCTCGAAGTCGGCCAGACGGTTGAGGGTACCGTGCGCAGCCTGAGAGACTTTGGGGCGTTTGTCGACCTGGGCGGAGTGGATGGCCTGGTGCACATCAGCCAACTCAGTTGGGACCGCGTCGAACATCCTTCCGAAGTGCTCAGCGAAGGACAAAACGTACGGGTGAAGATCGAGAAGGTTGACCGCCAGACCGGCAAGATCGGGCTCTCCTATCGGGACTTGCTCGAACATCCGTGGACAAATATTGACCAGCAGTTTCCGGTCGAGTCCGTGGCCAAGGGAACGGTCACTCGGATCGCCAAGTTCGGGGCGTTTGTGAAGCTGGCGCCGGGCATCGAAGGCCTGATTCATATTAGCGAGCTGTCACACGGCCGCGTCTCGAATGTCCAGAGTGTCATTTCCGAAGGACAGCAGGTCGATGTCAAGATTCTGAATGTCGATCGCGAGGCCCAACGGATCGCCCTGTCGATGAAGGCCGTGATTCCCGAGCCGGCCGGGGAAGAGCCTGAAATGGAGTCGGCCGAGGACGACGAAGAACTCGTCGCCCGCCGATCCGCACTCGCCAAGTCCAGCGCGCCGCTCAAAGGCGGAACGGACCGTGACTCGGGCGGTGGCCAGTTCGGGTTGAAGTGGTGAATTGACAGTTCGCCAAGCTGGTCTCTACAATTCCGAGCACTTCGATACCATTCAAACGCCGGGGAGAGAAATCCATGAGTAATGTGGCCGAGTTTACGAATGATGATTTTGGGTCGGAAGTTCTGGAATCGGATCAGCCGGTGTTGGTCGACTTCTGGGCGCCCTGGTGCGGTCCTTGCCGCCAATTGGCACCGTTGGTCGACGAATTGGCCGGCGATTACGCCGGAAAGGTCAAAGTCGGAAAAGTCAATATCGACGAAGCCGGCGCCGTGGCTCAGAATTTCGATGTACTCAGCATCCCGACGCTGATCGTTTTCAAGGGCGGCGAGGTGCAGGCCAAATTCGTCGGTATCCAGCCCAAGGCGAAAATCGCCGAGGCACTCGACGCGGCCCTGTGACGTGATCGATCTGGCGAGACGGCCCGCAAAGTAATCCAGCCTAGCTCGTGTCGAGCAGGCTCAGATTCGGGGCCAGTCGTTCGAGGCACTGCCGGACGTATTGTTTGATGCGCGCCGTTGTTCTCATCTTGCGTGCTCGACTCAGAATCTCATGTGCCTGTGACACCGACACGTGAGATGCCAGGTCCTTCATCGAGGGGACAAACGCGGGACTCATGCTGAAACTGCGTAATCCCATTCCAAGTAACAAGACAAACGACTTGGGCTGCCCGGCCATTTCTCCACAGAGCGTCAGCGGCTTACCCGCCTTCTGGCAGGACGCCACCACGCAATCGAGCAATTGGACCACCGGCGGCGACAGGGGCTGGCACAGGTGACTCACCTTGGGGTTGTCCCGGTCGGCAGCCATCAGGTATTGAACCAGATCGTTGGAACCGACCGAGACAAAGTCGACGCAATCGAGCAGCGATTCGATGCAGATGGCGGCGGCGGGTACTTCCAGCATCATGCCCAGCGGTACGCCACGGTACTCCTGGTCTTCTCGATCCAGTTGCTTGCACGCTCGACGCACCATTTTTCGAACACGGTGAATTTCTTCCAACGTGGTGATCATGGGAAAGAGCATCCGGACGCTTCCGCCCAGCCGGTGAGCGTAGGAAGCCGCACGCAGGATGGCGCGGACCTGGGCCAGGAACAGCTCCGGGTGCTCGAACGAAAGGCGAATACTCCGCCAACCCAGGAACGGATTGGCCTCCTTGTGATCATGGCCCAGGTAAGGAACTGTCTTGTCACCCCCGATATCGAGTGTGCGAATCGTGACCGAGTGGCGAGGTGCCGCGTCCACGATCTTGCAGTATTCGTCGTACTGTTCGTCTTCGCTCGGAATGGTCGGATGAGTCAGGTAAAGATATTCGGTCCGAAACAGGCCCACTCCGGTGGCCCCCATCGCGGCAGCCGCCTTCGCATCCGCCACGTTATTGATATTGGCCAGCAGTTCGAGTGGCTGACCATCTTCGGTGAGCGCCGGGAGATCCCGGTTGGCCGCCAGTTCATCCTTGAGGTGAAAAAACTCGCGTTCTAACTTGCGGTAAGCACTGAGTGATTCCGGATCGGGATTGATCGAGACGTGTCCGTCGCGCCCATCGACGACCAGTGTATCGCCCGTGCCGACCTGCCGCACAATGCCTGGGATGCCCGATACGGCGGGGATCCCCCGACTTCGGGCGATGATCGCAGCGTGGCTCGTCTGGCTGCCGGCCTGAGTAACGATACCCCGCACGTCGATATCTCCGATCGCGACCACGTGCGAGGGCAACAGCTCGTCGGCCACGATGATCAAAGGTCCATCGATGGGGCCGATCGGGGATTGTTTGAGCACATCCGTCAAGTGTTTGCTGAGCCGGACGACGACGTCCCGAACGTCATTCAGTCGGTCCTTGAGGTACTGGTCCTTGGTCCGGGCAAAGAGAGACGTGTATTCGTTGAGCAGACGATGCAGGGCCGCCTGGGCCGTGAGTCGGTCCCGGGTGATCCACTCGCGAATCTTCGTCGTGAAGCTGGCATCGCGGAGAATCGACTCATGTACGCCGAAAATGGCAGCCTCGTCGTGCCCGACCTGGCTCTCCAGTTTGCTCTGCAACGCTCGAACGTCAGCGGCCGCCCGTTCGCGAGCCGCTTCATATTGAGCCAATTCCACCGTGACGTCGGCATCTTCGAGCCGTTGAGTTCTCGGATCGACGAAGATCTCGTGAATACAATAGGCCGTGCCGACCGCAATTCCGGGAGAAACAGGGATTCCTTTTCGCATGTATGGCAATGTATCAACCGGTCGAGCCGTTGACAAATGGGGGCACGCACTCACCATCGGCAAAACGGCCGTTTACGCAACTTCTTGTCACCAGTGCATTTGCAGCCGACCGGGGGTGCAGGAACGGGCTCGTTTTGGGTGGACGTATTATTCAGCGCGATCTT
>CAYNDU010000265.1:0-8035 GCA_964395615.1 uncultured Pirellulaceae bacterium
GCCGGTGAATCGGCCCTGACTTTGTGTACGAGGACACCGATATCTTGAGTGAGCTGAAGTCGCCTGGCAAGTTCCTGCGGCACGGGCAGGATTTCCGTTCCCAGGTAAGTCGGTCGAGGTGGTACATCAGAATAGAACCGAACGCGTTCAACCATGGCCCCATCCGCACTGTCGCGGACAAAGAGAACGGCATGCGATCGCGCACTCACCTCCACGACCGCACCTGCTGGATCCGGCGGCGCCAGCCGTTCCCAGACCGGTGTCGCGTCGACTGGGCCAGCATCGGGAATCGGCACAAACGCATTTTCGCGTTGGACTCCGACCATTTCGTCAATGGCATCTTCGATGGTCCTTACATCCCTGTCTTCAGTTGAACTCGACGAGTCGACACCGTTTGGTTTTCCCGATCCCGCCTCCTGTTCGTTTCGATTTCCTGAATTCGGGAGCCAACGTCTCGTCGGTTCTAATCCAAGTCGGCTTACAAGTTGCTGGACCGTAAACGACTCGGCAGGAATCGCGTCCACCGTCCAGATGATTCCCTGTTCAGTGGTCACGATAACTTCCTTCCACTGACCGAACCGGTACGTCAGCAAGATGACGTTTCCTGATGACGTGCCGCGTTCGAGCGGCGATCCCCACTGCCCGGTCGCTAGCAATTCCGATACCGATGTCTCACCTGGCGTAACGTCGCTCAGCCTCGCTCCCGCACCGGCGGCTTGGGCCGGCCGGAAGAACCGAATCGCGGTCACGTGTTCCCGACCGGCTTCGGTCTTCACAATGGCGATAGCCGCGGCCGTTTGGGAAGCATACATCGTGGCCCCATCAGGCAATGCCGTTCCGATTTCCGCTGCGGAAGGAAGCCGATCGATCGGTTGCAATGGCTTGAGCACCAGCGAGTCCGCCAGCGTATCGACCCGGTCGAATTCGACGGGCGGTATCAAGTCGATGGCCTGGACCATCCCGTCTTTCGTGACGGCGACGACCGTTTTCCACGGCTTGATCTTGTAAATCACGTGCACGAACGACCCATGGCTCTGCCGCTCAACCGGCTGCCCCCAATCCGAGTTGGCTTTCAACTGAGCCTCTGTCGAGAGCCCGGGCGCAATGCCGAACAAGTTTTTGACGGCTAATGGACTCTGCGCGGGCAGAGTCAGGGCCAAGGCGTTCACGGTAGCCAACGTTTGCAGGAAGACGAGGGCGCGGATCATGTTTCGCTCCTTCCCAATACACTTATGCTTCCCGAGTGTTTACTTTCTCGCAATCGGAGCATACGGAACGGTGCCCATGGCGGTCCGAAGAAATCAGAACGGGCCACCAGCCGTTTACTCTATCCCACCGGAAAACGCAGAACCAAAGGCGGCGCCAATTTTCATGGCAATTTTAACGTACCGGAGTACGGCTTTTCGTGTACCGACGTCCCATTTCCGGTCTCGGTCCCGAACGATCGGTCCAACACGATTCGTGACCCGGTTCTTGCCTTCAGAAGTTTGAAATTGCCACCCGCCGCCCGCCTGGTCCCACCCGGTTAGGGGCAGCGGATTGGAAATAACGGCTATTGCCTTGCCGCGAACAATTGCCAGTGACGCTTGGCGGTATTGGTTCGGTAACGGCCCGGAAACGACCCTTTGAAACGCGATGAACAGCGGTACTTGCCCCATTGAGTTGCCGATCATCATATGATAGCGTCCGCCCGGAACGAACAGGCGAAGCGCCTGTTCGTCGAGCCCTGCGGCTCGAGCCTTTTGCCACGCACGGTAGGCCTGCAAGACTTCACCCTGTAACTGGAATGCGAGGTAGCTCTCGGGGCGAGTACCTGGCACGACAATCGACTCATCCAACCGGTCAATCCACGCCTCAATTTGTTCCAACGGTTGAGCGGCGATGTTCTGGGGTACATGAGGAGGCAGACAGGCATGGATGGAGTAGATCGCATAAAGTGGTTCGTCGGGAGAGGGGCCTGCCGAGCTGGATGATGGGCCGACGCGTGGCTGCGACGGCTTCCTGGGCCCGTTGGCCGGGGTCCGAGTCACCCGACGATCCGGTTGCCTGGGTGTTGATGTCGTTCCGATGCCACGACCGAAATCCGGTGGTGCCTTCGACGTCCCCGTTCCGACGCCTCCGCCACCCGAGATTCCCGAACCAGGATTCGGCAGCGTTGGTCGGGTCATTCCACCGGGATTGACAGGGCTTGATCCAATACCGCGTCCAAAGTCGGGCGGAGACTCGGTCGACTTCGGCTGCCAGTTTCTGACATTTGCGCGTGACGCACCGCTTTGCTGCCAACGTCTCATAGCCCTTTGGTAAGCCACAAACGCCTTCTCGACGGCTTCGGCATTATTTCGCATACCGCCGACCTCAGCGCCCGCAATGAGTGCCTGCGCCTGACCATAGTGGTTTTCGACCTCCATCCCCAACACGACGGTCGTTTCGGCATAATCACTGACGAACCGCGAGTAATCAAACGTTTTGACGCGATTCAGTTGTTCCAGCAGATCACGGATCTGCGAGGAATACTCGGGCCGATAACCGGGCTCACCGGCGGCCGGGATGGCTATTTCGAGGCGGTGCAATCGACCTTCAAGTGTCGATTTGCGTCGCGCTAACGATGCGTTTGCGGCGATCAGTTTTTGCCCGCTCTGCCGAATGGCCGGCAGATACTTATCTTGGATCGCATCCTTTTGGGCCCCTATGGAGGCGAGCCCTTTTGGCCATTGGGCACTCTCTTCGCGTTCCTTCTGAATCCTCTGCCTGGCATCGTCATCTTGTTTCGCGGCGCTCTTCGCGTGGTCGCCAATCGATTGCACTCGCGCATGGACCTGCTCGTACTCGTCCAACAAAGCCTCTTGCTGTTGACTGGACGAGACCGAGCCGGCTCGCCCATCGAGTTGATCCAGAGTCGTAATGACGGAATCGGCGTCTTGCTGGGCCTGTTCGGCAATATCGTCGACCGCACGGAACGCCGCCCCCACGGCTTCCAGGTTCTTAACATGGTCGTTATAAAAAGCGAGGATCCGTTGATCCATTGAGGCATACTGCTTCTTCGCCGTTGCCGCGGCACCACGCGCACTCGCCACGCTCGCTCGAATGGCATCCATCTCCGCCGAGCGGGAATCACTGCTCGTCAGATCCTGCACTTTGGCTCGTAGCGAGGGCAAGAGATCTTCCATTGCATGGTCCGCAAGCCATTGGCTGGAGTGCCGTTGAATCCGGTCACGCTTCCACTCCTCTACCCAGGCGGCTCCCATGCGAGTCCCCTCACCGACCGCACGGCCGATTTGTACGGTGCCATACGCCGCCCCAATCGCCGCCGTCGTGTAACCGACGGCGATCGAACCGATCGCCGCGCCGGCCGTGCCGAACACGGCCGCTCCGGCGTAGTTTCCCACAGTAGCCGCCGTTGTTCCGACGGCCATTCCAACGGCCTGCGACACGGCCATCTGCTTCGCGCATCCTCGTAGTGCGCCGCGGGTGCGCTGAAGACAATCCAGCATACCCATCGATGCGATGAGTGGCCCAGACGCTCGTCCCAGGAAAGAAGGGCTCGATCCCGATCCGGCGGGTTGAAAACTGCTGAATCGTGGGAACGCGCGCATATTCGGTATGCGCGGAGCCGCCCGCGTCACGTTCAGCATACTGGTTCGCGTGATCCCCGGATCATTGGCCGGAGGCCGAGCCACCCCTGGAGAAAGTCGGGTCAACAGGCCACCGCTCCTCGCACCATTGGCCGACGGCGGAGTTGCCGGACGGATCCGCGCCATCTGCTGTTCCACCTGGCCAATCCGCCTCTGCACTCGGATCTTCGCCATGTTGACTTGACCCGTGGACCCAAAGTAGTCGCGCGCCGTCGGTTGGACTCGTGACTCGACTAAACGATGAGGCGCGTCGAGAAACTCCCGGTGGGCATTCAGCTGCCCCAGTTCGTGTCCCAGGATGTTCATCGCCGTGCTGGGGCTCTTGCCGCGAATGTAGTCGAACGGTTCCGTACCCAGAGGATCGCGGTACCGCATTGGGTTGTTATTTGCATAGATATAGCGGTTCAGAGATAGCGGTGCATGCGGTACAGGAACGGCCGGATCCACCGAAATGAATCGGCCCATTTTCGGGTCGTAGTAGCGAGCGCGAAAATAGTACAGACCAGTTGCCGAATCGAATTCTCGTGCGGCGAATAGACGAGTATTGGGAAAGTCGATGACGCCGTTGAGCAGATTTCCCCAAGAATCGTAGTCGTAGTTTACGGCCGTCGCCCCGGCCGCATCCGTCAGGCGAACGACGTTGCCTTGAGCATCCTTATGAATACAGAACTGATCTTCTTCGCGAATCAACACCAGTGGATCGTCGATGCCCGACCCGAAGACGTAACGGTTCGTACAATGAAACTCGCCGTTCAGTTCCGACACGACGTTCTGGCCGTCCGAAACGTAGTACGTCTTGCCGTGCTCGTCTTCACGCCACGCCCTCGTACCGGTCGGTGCGTATCCGTAACGTGTTTCACTGCCGTCCGGACCGACAACGGCGACAAGCCGGTCCTCGGTATCGTACTCGAACCGTGTCGTACCGGTCTTGCTCGACCGTTCGATCAAATTGCCGTTCGCATCGTACTTCAGCCCTTCATCGCCCGATGCCAGAAGGCGATCGGCCGCATCATAACGGTATTGGACGACACTCTGTTCATTCTCACTCCTGACCGATCGGTTTCCATCGGGCAGGTAGTCGTATTCGACCGATTCCGAACCGATCTTCTCCATCGTTAATTGGTTGGATGCGTCGTATGCATAATGGCGTTCCGATCCCGTGCCGACGATCACCTTGCGAACATTCCCGGACGCGTCGTAATAGTACTGCCTCGCGTCGACAATCGACTGATCGGATCCACGAACTTCGCTCGTCACCACCTCGTCATTCGCCCCATAGCTCATCCGGCCAACAATACCGTTGGGATAGTTGATGCGAAGAAGTCGCCCCTTTGCGTCATACTGAAAGGCGATCTCGGTGTCCGTTCCGAAAAGGACCTTGGACAACCGGTCATAAGCATCATATTGGTATGAAACCTTCGATCCCTCCGAGTCGGTGAATGTCTTGAGACGCCCGAGCACGTCGAATGCAAACAGCAACTTCCTGTTAATTGCCGGGTACTCAATTGAGTTGCAATTGCCGAGAGCATCGTAGCCATATCGCACCGGATATGCTCCGTCATCAATCAGGACCAGGCGGCCGGCGGAGTCGTAGCTGTAGGCAACGATGGTTCCGTCAGCAAGCCTTTTCTGAATCACCTGGCCGGCCGAGTTATAGGCGAACGTCGTTGTTTGTCCCTTGGCATCCGTGTGGCTGATCGTTCGACCCGCGGCGTCGATCGAGTATTCGTGTTGATCGGACAACGGATTCGAGACGCTCTTTACTCTTCCGTCCGCATCGTAAGAAAACGTCGACTCTCCACCGCGTGGATGCCGCACGGAGGTCAGATTTCCCGATCCGTCATACTGATATTTGGCCGTCGCGCCTCCCGGGGCAATTACGACAGCCAACTCTCCTGCAGCAGAGTAGCGATACTGCGTACTGTGCTGCATCGGATCCGTGCTCCGAACGACGTTTCCAGCCAGATCATAAAGGAATCGATAGATCCGCCCCGGCGATTCCTGCCGCTCCACGAGCCTCCCGCTCCGATCGTAAGCCAGCACCTGATGGCCACCGAGATTATCCGTCATCTCCAATCGTCGACCGTTCGCGTCGTGCCGGTTCTTCAGTTCATATCCGCTGGAGTGAGTTTCTCGTACGAGCCGATTGCCGGCATCATACTCATAAGCAATCGCCACCTCACCACGTCTCACCTCAGCCAGCCGTCCGGACTGAAAATAGGCCAGTTCTACCGGCACGCCATCGGGTGGGACCATTCTCGCCAATTGCCCGCAGGCCGTGTACTCATAACTCGTCTGCCGATCGGCCGCGTCAGACACCTTGGTCACTCGCCCGGCGGAGTCGTATTCCATCCGAGTCGTGCCAAGCGAACCCGCGTCGATCCGGGTCATGTTGCCTCGTTCATCGTAAGCGTAGGCTACTACCCGGTCCGACGAATCAATAACACGTACGACTCGTCCTGAGTCGTCATACTCCCAACGCGTGGTCCGACCTGTAGGATCGGTCTCCGATACGACTCGCCCCAAAGCATCGAATGTCCTACGCGTCGTATCACCTGATGGATGAACCGTGAGCACGCGGTTCCCCGACCCGTCGTATTCGAATCGAGTGCGTTTCCCCGCCCCATCCGTTATGCCGGCAATCCGTCCTTCCGGATCATATCGGTAGGCGATTCGGCGACCGACCGGGTCGGTAACTGTCACGGTCCTGTCATCATAGTCGTATCGCGTGATCGCTCCGTTCGGATCAACCACCGATTTCCTCAGTCCGTTCGGCCAGTATCGGATCCGAGTCGAAGCACCGTTCGGATCCTTCACGCTTGTCAGGCGCCTACCCGCGTCATAGGTTCGAATGGTCGCGGCCCCGGAAGAATCCACTTCGCGCACCAGATTTCCCGTCCTGTCGTACTGGTAGCTGACGCGCTGATCGTCCGTGATCACATTGGAGAGACGGCCCCGGTCGTCGTATTTGAAGACCAGGGAATGGCCGTCACAGGTCGTGAATTCTGTCAGCCGCCCCTCGGAACCGTACTTCCAGTGCGGCCCGTCCAGCTTGCCCCGGTAGACGCCGGTAATCCTCTGCTGAGCATCGGATGTCAGATGAACGGGTTCGCTCTCTGCCTTCTGAACCGATACTGCTTGCCGCGCATTCCCGGAATACTTGAAATTCACGATCCCGTTCACCGCGTCTTCCACGCGTGTCGGCCGTCCGAGGTCATCGTACGTGAATTTCGATTCCCGCCCGCCCGGGTCGACCAGTTGAACGACCTGGCCCGATGTGTCGAACTCGGTTTTCAGGACCCTTCCCTCGGCGTCTGTCCACTCTTCACGCAGGCCGTCAGCACTCGTCTGTAACGTCACCTCCCCGCCGTTCGCGTCAATATGGCTCACCCGGTGATGCTCGTCATCGTAATTCCAGGTCTCGCGAGTGCCGTCCATCCACTCTCGAGAAACAACCCGCCCCCGGTCGTCGCAGTCCAAAGACAGGAGCCCGAATATTGGATGATCGATACCCGACAACCAACCGCCGCCCCCGTACCGATATGTGATCGACTGACCGCCGGCGGTCGTCACAGATCCCAACTCTCCGTCCGAAAGCTCGTACGTTGCCGATTCTCCCCACGACGCCGCTGCGCGCACTGTCCGACCGGCGCGCTCAAACAGAAACTGCAGATGATGGCCGTCACCATCGTCTACCCTGTTCAAACGGCCCGCTGTGTCGTAGCTGAACGTTACACCCGTTCCATCCGGCCAGTTGCGAACAACTAACCGGCCGAACTCGTCGTACGTTTCGCGACCCCCATCCGTTCGCTCCACGATCGCGTGCCCTGAGTCGAAAGTCATTCGACTACCCAGGTCCGATCGAAAAACAGACGCCTCGGGCGTAGCACGATAGATCTCGATTCCATTCCAGTCCTCACGAAGAGCAAACTGCGCCTCTCGCTCAACGCGCGATTCCCAATTGAGCTTCCACCGCGTTCCCAACAAGGCAGCTTGCGTAGCACGCCCCATCAAACGGCGTTGCAGAACCAAGCGGTTGCCCTCGGCCGGAGCCGCCACGTCCGTGACGGTTAGATTCAAACGACCCGTTCGCAAACTGACCGTGCCCTGGTGATTCGGCTCCGCAAAGATGAATCGAGGATTCTCCGCGCCCGCCATCGACGATCCATTCACCGACTTCGAGCCGTCATTTCTCCGCTCGCCAATCTCCGCCGACGCCTCGTCCGGCGCCTGCTGCAATCGCTCAGCTGCGCACAGAGCCGGCATGCGGCAAGCTGAATCGAGGAGGAGCGCAGCGCATGCAGAAGTGGGCGATGGCCATCCTGTTGGTTCTGATTTCCCTCGTAGCCATGCACGGTTGTGGCGGCGGGCACGTCCTCAAGATGTTTCCCACGGCGAACCTG
>CAYNDU010000266.1:0-2027 GCA_964395615.1 uncultured Pirellulaceae bacterium
CAAACGGCGAAGCGGCAGTGCAGCTATCCCGCCCACGCCATGCCTTGGCAAAAATGACTCTCGCGCGCGCCCGCGAGCGGGCCGCGAGAGCAACTCGCGCATTCGCCTGACTCTTCACGGAATGCGGGCACGGTCGCCGCGTGGGGCCCGTTCAGGGACGGTCGACACGATTCGACGTTTTGGGTGCCATGCGTAGTTGCGACGGCAGCGGCACGAGCCCCGTCGAACCGCTCGGGCGTTCTGCTTCGGCAGCGTCCTTCACCCGGTTTGTTGTCGGACGATGAGATTTTTCCGCGCGGCGGGGTATGACAATTTCGACTCCGATCGGCAGAACATCGCGGTCGCTGATCCGTGTTGTGTTGGCGGACATGATCTCGTCGGCGCGCCCCGCATTGCCCAAATATCGCTGTGCAAGCTTCTCCAGTGTATCACCGTCGTGAACCGTGTGGCGTCGCAACCGTTTGAGTGGACCGGCCGGGCGAGCGGCCCGTTTTGCAACGAGATGCCCTCCGGTTTTGGTCGTCGAAGGCTCGGGCCGAAAGAGTGGACGATATGCGTCGGCGAGCGGCGGAGGCTGCTTCGGTGCGGTCCAGTCCGCGGGCGTCCTGAGTGGCTGCGTGTCAACCGGGACCTCTTCGTCCGTGGGCCACCCGGGTTTCGGTGTCACGAGCCTTTCTTTGACCGCCTGTTGACCCGGTACCTGCAGGGCCACATCCGCCCCAAGACGCGTGTCGGTCGAATCGGAGCGTAACGAGTCTCCGTTCGCCAGTTTCGACGTGCGGCGGAACGGCAACGCGGCGCACACCCCGAGTGCGATCACACCGAGTCCCATGACCAGCCGCCTGCCTCGCGATATTCGACTCACCCCTTCACTCCTCGCCAATTCGTTCGACGCCGGCGCGCAATGCTACCGGCACACAATCGAAATCGACGATCGCTCGGGCACAAGTTAAGAAAAGCCGTTGGATTCCAGGGAGCGCGACTCCGGCGCCTGCGGCAGATAACAGTTCTCAGGGTTAGACGGCCCTTCGCTCCGAATAAGGACCGGGGCTTCAGACGTTGGACGCCGACTTGGCACGATCAAACATCCAGAGCAGGGCCGGCGAAGCGATGAAAATCGAACTGTAAGTTCCGACGATTACACCAACAACCAAGGCAAACGCGAAACCGTGAATTCCCTGGCCACCGAGCGAATAGAGAATGAGAACCACAATGAGCGTCGTTAAGGACGTCAACAACGTTCGCCCCAGCGTCTGATTGATGCTCGTGTTGATCATCTCGGTCGTCAGCTCGGGGGTCTTTCCACGTACCTCGCGGATCCGGTCAAATACGACGATCGTATCGTTGAGCGAGTATCCGATAATGGTCAGGAACGCAGCGACCACGGGAAGGCTGATCTTGAATTCTTCAATCAGCGCCCAGGAAAACGGCCCGACCAACCAGGCACTGATGGCGATCGCCCCGAGTGTCATCAGAACGTCGTGGACCAGTGCGATCACCGCCGCCACGCCAAACACGACTCGTTGGAACCGCACCCAGATGTAACCTACGATGCCCAACAGGCTGGCCAACAGAGCGGCAATAGCCAAACTGCGTGTGTCCCCCGCCACCTTGCCCCCAATCTTACTCGACGACAACCAGACGGGTGTTGCCGCCAAGCGTTCTTGAATGGCCGTCAGGATCTCTTTCGCGTGTTTCTTGTCCGTAACAATGCTGACGTACCATTCTGTCTTGGGGATCGCGCTCTCCTGATCCCAGACAAACCGCTCTTCGGGATCGACCATGACGCCGGCCACGGCCAATCCCATTTCTTTGCTGGTCGTTTCGATCGTTCCGACGAGCGTCGGCGCGTTGATCGGATTGCCGAATTCCAGATGAGCGACCGTGCGAACCTGGCGAGAAGTCGCTCGGCCGGCATCGTCGTTATTCGCCGCGTCGGAATCGGGCGCGCCACCTTTGGCCTTTTCCGTGTCAGCCTTTTCCGTGTCAGCCTTTTCCGTGTCAGCCTTTTCCGTGTCAGCCTTTTC
>CAYNDU010000266.1:2127-8033 GCA_964395615.1 uncultured Pirellulaceae bacterium
CGATCGCCCCACATCCGCACCACTTCGATTCAGGTTCAACGATGTCTTCGGAGGTTCTTTCTTGGAACCCTTCTCCTGGGACGACGGGGTCCCGGCAGCGTCCTTCTTCGCAGCGTCCTTCTTCGCAGCGTCCTTCTTCGCAGTGTCCGATTCGGCAGTGTCTTTCTTGGGTGGCGTTTGAGAATCGGTGGTCGTTTCTTTCGGGGGATTCTTCGCGGGCAGAGACGGCGTATCCTCGGATGAGGGTGTGCTTTCTTTCTTCGTATTCACCGTGTCCGCGTTTTCTTGTTCCGCTTTCGGCTCGCTCGACGAAGGACCCGTCTTGACCGGTGGACCGCTGCTTGACGTCTTTGTGACCACTTCTTTGAGTTGCGGATCAAACGTCATCTGATAAGCCAGGAGCTGACTGACTCCGTCCGGATCCCTGAAGGCCTGCATGATGTGGCGTTCCAGGACAGTGACATCGACCAGATCTGCGTCGATCTTGTAGACACTATTATCGGGTCGGTCGCTTACGCTAACGGTATTGACGGAGAATTGAACGGGCTTTTTCTCCGACGCCAATTGGTCGTTCAATCGCGTCCGGACATCGTCGGCCTCCATGGCATCTTGCAGTACCATGGTGACCGAGACCCCACCCGTGAAATCGATGTCAAAAATACTCGCACCCCGTGACGCCACAGCCACCAATCCGATAGCGATGAGCACGAACGAGGCGGATATGGCGATGGCGCGCTTACCGATAAAGTCGAGTGAGGAAGCCCCGACGATTCTCATCATGTTCAGCTTGGCGATCCAACGTTTTCGTTCGGCGATGTCGAACACAATCCGCGAGCAGAAGATGGCAGTAAACATACTCATCAGGATGCCCAGGATGAGCGTAACGGCGAACCCTCGAATCTGGTCGGTTCCGATGACATAAAGAACGACGGCGGTGATCAACGTCGTCAGGTTCGCATCCACAATGGTCGTGGTCGCTTTCCCGAACCCATTTCGGATGGCCATGCGCAGGGCGGCACCGCGTGATATTTCCTCACGAATTCTCTCAAAGATCAGAACATTCGCATCCACCGACATACCGACGGTCAGAACCAGGCCGGCGAGTCCCGGCAGAGTCATTGGCGCTTTGAGCAACACCATGATCGCAAGGATCATCAGCAAGTTGGCCAGCAGGGCCAGACAAGCGACGATTCCCGAGAAGCGGTAATAGAACAGCACGAAGATCAGGACGCCGGCCAGGGAAATGGCGATGGCCTGCTTGCCTTTTTCGATCGTGTCGTCGCCCAACATGGAGCCGATTTCATTTTCGCTGATCGGGTCCGATTTCAACGACGCGGGCAGTCGGCCTGCCCTCAGGATCCTCACCAGAAAATCGACTTCTTCCTGCTTGAAATTCCCAGTAATGCGACCACTATCGCTGATGGTCGTCAGCAGGCGAGGGAAGGAGAGCAGACGTTCATCGAGCGTGATGCCCAGGTGTCGATAGAAGGGGGGGGTGGAGTCGGTATCGGGCAGATTCTCGGTTGTCAGGAGCCGGAATTTGCGCACGCCCACTCCTCGCATGCTGAAATTCACGCACGGATAGAGATTTTCGTCCGCGCTAGCCGACACGGCACCTAGATCATCGCCCGTGACATCGACGCCGTCATCAGTGGCCAGGAGCACTTCGAGCCGTTTAATTCTGTTTCGTTTCAGGTAGACTTCGAGCTTTTCGTCACCCTTAACGGGCGCCTCGGTAGCAAAGTCAAAAAAATCACCCGTCGTGGCATTGCGCAAGAAGACGCCCGACAATTCGGCCGCCGTGAGTGTCTCTGCCGCGGCTTCGACCCAGAGTCCCACGCGCTGCTCGTTTTGCATGATTTCGTGGCTCAGTTTCCGCGTTGGATCGGGGTCCTGCGCCATGGCTTCGGCCAGTGCCACGATATAATCATGGTCCCGACGGTTGGCGACAATTCGGAACTCTAACGCGCCGGCGCTGTCAATCAGTTTCTTGATACGCTTGACTTCGATCGGGTCGACTTCGGGAATAATAATCTCTACCTGCCGATCGCCGTACTGCCGAATCACGATCTCCTTCGTACCGCTCGGATTAATCCGGTTCGTCAACGCCTGAATCAGATCGTCCATGTTCAGAGTTGGCCCGTCGGCCGTCTTCGCGCTGGAAGAGGCGGTCAAATCCACCTCATAGACGAGAATCACACCGCCCTTGAGGTCAACCCCGAGTGGAATGGTGAATTTCTTTTCGTTCCAATCGTAGCTGTTAAACAAGATGGCCGCGCTGGCCAGCAACGAGAAGAAGACGACCGTAATCTTCCAGCCGTAGTCGCGCATGCGCAACCACCGGGAAATGAACCAGCCGAGTAGGATCGGCAACGCCAAAACCACCAGAACGTAGGCCAATGCGATCAGGGCCTTGATTACCGGGCTCTGTTCGGGCGCTGTTGCATCGGTAGCGGCTGCGGCGTCCGCGGTCGCCTGTTGCGCGGCCAACAAGAAAGGCAGTTGGAATGGCATGGCAGGAACTTTCCTGGTGTCCGAGAAATTGATAATGGGTCAAGGCGCGTGGGCAGGGCCGTCGAGATGCGAGTAACTATTTCCTCTCGCGAGCCTCATCCGTGATCACGCGGGCAATGGCGTTACGTTGCATGCGCAGTTTAAGATTGTTGTTATCATCCACTGACAGAGTGACTTCGTTCTTGGCATCGTTGATGCTGACTATTGTCCCTAGAATTCCCCCGATCGTCGCCACTCGATCCTTCCCCTTCAGGTTCGCGAGCATGTCGTTCATCTCCGCCCGCTTGCGCCGTTCGGGGCGAATCATAAGGAAGTAGAAAAGGATGCCGATCATCACGAATGGAAGTAAGGGTCCCATCAGAAGGCTACCCGCCCCAGGAGCCGCGGGTGCGTCCTTGGCCCCTTCGGCCAGCAATGTCCAAACCGGGGATTCGGTGAGCAACGGCATCGCATTGAGTTTCTTGTAATGGTGATCGAGACGGGTAATCACGAGGCGGGACGCAGCCTGACGCCTCAACGGGCGCCCCCCGCACGGCCGTGGGCAAGGCAAGAACGGCCCGGTCTCCCACCGACCAGGCTACGCTGCCGGCCCGAATAGCGAATCATCATAAGGCCTTGCGACATAACGAGCAAGGGCACGCAACGGGGGAGAAATCTCGAGCGACGGCCCCGGGTCAATGCCCCCGGAACGGAACCTGGCTGCGCCTCCTGCATCCTGCGTCCATTGGGACGCCGCCGCCGCGGTTGGGGATGTCCTGTCGGCGTCAGCCGTCACTCGCGGGGCCGTTCGCCAGCCGCCCAACCTGCGTGGCGGCGAGCGACCAGGTCGTCGAACCGGTGCTCGCTGATCGCCTGGCGAATATCGGCCATCAAGCGGCCATAGTAAGTCAAATTGTGATGGGACAGCAGAATCGGTCCGAGCATCTCACCCGCTTTGAATAGATGGCGGAGGTAGCCGCGACTGTGCCGGCACGCAGCGCACGGGCACTTGGCGTCCAACGGCCTTGGGTCGTCTCGATGCTTGCGATTGCGCAATCGCAGGGGTCCTGAATCGGTGAATGCCAACGCGTTGCGCCCGTTGCGCGTCGGCATCACACAATCGAACAAGTCAATTCCCCGCCGAACCGCAGCCAGAATATCCTCAGGTCGGCCAACCCCCATCAGGTATCGCGGCCGGTCAGACGGTAACTCGCCGCAGGTCACGTCCAAGACCTCGGCCATTTGGTCGGCCGTTTCGCCCACGCTCAATCCACCGACCGCGTAGCCGGGGAAGTTCATCTGGGCGAGTTGTTGAGCGCACTGAATGCGCAGTTCCGGGTCAAGCCCACCTTGAACGATGGCAAACTGAGCCTGCTCCGGGCGAGACGCCGCTCGCGCGGCTCGGTCGGCCCACCGAATCGTCCGTTCCGTCGCCTCCCGGACCTGCTCTGGACTATTGGGCAACGGCACCACATGGTCCAACACCATGGCGATATCGCTGCCCAGCTGTTCCTGAATCTCGACGGCACGTTCGGGAGACAAGGTAAAAAGCCGTCCATCGATGTGCGATCGGAATTCGACCGCCGCATCACTGATCTTCATACGTTGCTGCAAACTGAAGATCTGAAAGCCGCCGCTGTCGGTCAGGATGGGGCCACCCCAGCCCATAAATGCGTGAAGGCCACCCAAGCGAGCCACCACGTCTTCACCCGGTCGGAGCGCCAGATGATACGTGTTGGCCAACAACATCGTGGCATCGGTTTGGCCCAGCAAACTTGGGGTCAGCCCTTTAACGGTTCCCTGCGTGCCAACCGGCATGAACGCCGGCAAGGGCACGGTACCGTGGGGCGTGGCCAGATCACCTCGCCGAGCACAGCTGTTCGGATCCGTCGCTAACAATCGATACGCAAACCGCTTGGACCGGACCACCGTCACTCACCGCGCAGCTTCAGTCCCAACTGCGTGAGCTTTTCACGCACCTCGGTCAGGCTGGTCACGCCAAAGTTCTTGCATTCCAGCAAGTCGTCACCCGTCTTGCGTACCAGCTCACCAATTGTCGTCAACCCGAGGCGGACCATACATTTTCGTGCCCGAACCGAAAGATTGAGATCCGAAATCGGACGATCCAGAATCGCCTGTTCATCGGGCGAAAGATGCGAAACATCGATGGGAACCTCCGGCTCGGATCGCTGGTGCGCGAACTGCCCCAGTTCCAACCCCTTGGAGTGCAACATGTCCCGAATCTCAATCAGGGACGTTTCGCCGAAGTTCTTGCTGGCCAGCAGTTCCTGTTCGGATGTTCGGGTCAGATCACCGAGCGACGTGAGCCCCATCTTCTGAAGGCAGTTTCGGCTGCGAACGGATAACTCAAAGTCGGTTACCGGAACCGACAGGATCTGATTCAATCGCTCGCTACGCTTCTCCGCCTCCTCATCGAAGAACATGTCACCCGAGGCCGAAGCATCCTTGAAATAGAGTCGTGCCTGCAGGTGATCGGGAAAACTATCCAGAATGCGACGATAACAGGCTTGAGCCTGTTCGTGCCGATCGGCGTCCTCGTAGATCAAACCGAGGTTAAGCAACGTGCCCACGTGCGTCGGGTAGCATTGGGACGCCCGCTCGTATAACTCAACCGCCGGCGCATCGCATCCGCGCCGATCCGACTCCAAGGCCAACCCAAACAATGCGCCGGCATGCTGTGGGTCCGTGGCGACGGCCCGTTCGTAGAGCGCCACGACTTCGGACGGATTTCCGCCGATCGCCGCCACCGTCGCTCCACGCTGGTACAAATACTCGGCCGTCTGCTCAATCGGACCAAACAACTGGTCCATCGTCTCGATGGCCGCTTGAGGATCTCCCATATATCGCTGCGCTTCGGCCACTGCCAACGCACACTGGTCACCATTGTAACCCGCACCCTGTGCCGCGCGATAACTGTTAATCGCCGATTCGAATTCGTTCAGCGAAAACTGCGCTCGCCCCTGGTAGAAAAGCGCCAACGCACTGCCATCGGAATTGGCGAGCGTCGAAGCCGCCTTCTCCATTCGGCCGAGCACGTAGTATCCTACGCCCAATCGGACGGCCATCGCAGGCGACCGGTCTTCCATGAATTCCAACTCGCCCACCGAGTCGCGCAAGACGACCAATCGGTTGGAATCCTCCGAGATCGCCCGGGTCAACAAATCGATTTCGACCGGACCAAACGAACTGTTCGACAACACGATTTCTTTGATGTCGATTTCCAAACCTTGCGCCATCTGCTGATTCTCCCGATCCCAGGAAAGATCGTCGCCGTGCCGCGGCCACGACGCGTTGACAGGGGTGACTCCACGAGGCAGAACGAAAGAGAGCCAGCGGTGGGAGTCGAACCCACAACCCCCGCATTACGAATGCGGTGCTCTGCCGATTGAAGC
>CAYNDU010000267.1:0-8028 GCA_964395615.1 uncultured Pirellulaceae bacterium
GACCACGTCGGCGATCAGGCGGGTGCGGAGTTCGCGGAGGAGGGAGATTTCTCTGTGGGCTGCTCTTGCTGCCCCGCCGAGGTCAGCCGTTTCTTTGCCAATGAAACTTGGGCCTAGTTCCAGCACGGTGTGCTGGAACGCTCCTTCAGGGGTAGAGAAATCAAGCTCATTCCTCTGTGTTTCGTCATCATCATCAAGGGTGTGGTGACTGTGGGAAATCGGCAGGGAGAGCGTGGGTCGATCGGAGATCGTTCGCCTGGTTCGCCGCTGAAAGTGCGGCAGGCGGTGCGCCGATTTTCCAAGTGGCTGTGGGAAGCCGATCAGGACGGCGGCAACACGCCCGAACGAACGCCTGACAGATGTGTGGTTTACGGGGTGAAGATCGACGGCTTTCCAAGGAGGCTGTGGGCTGCTGTGGGCAACGCTGGAGCGCCTCTCGCATCCGGAGCGCGGGAGTGCGTTGTCCATAGCTGTCCATAGCCTCCGGCAGCCACGGCAGGCTCCATACCCCGGTGGCGTATCGGTAGCGCGAGTTTCGGGCAAGGGCCCTCGCCTCGCCCCTTGAAGACAGGGCGATGGGCGTGCTGTGCGCCACTGCACCGCGTGCGCTCACTTGCCCCCGGTACCTCACGCCTGGCAGCCGCGGCAGGTCGTGGTGCTGCCCGACAAGCCGGTCCGGTCCGTGTCGATGCATTTGCTGCTCCGTTCGCACGGCGGAGCTGCCTCGTTTCGCCGACCCGAGCTGAGGACAGTGAGCGCACCGGCCGGTTCCGTGTCGTTTGACGGAGTTCCCGTTGTGCCCTCGGCCGAGGCCTCGATGGGGTTCCTGGTCAGGGACGTTGCAGCCGAATCCAGTTTTGTGGCGATCGGGAAGCGCGCACTCGAGGTCGAATTGAACGTCACTTCACAAACCACGGGTGACATAACGTGGTACGACGTGAAACTGAGTGACACGAGCGGTCGAGACCGAGCCGTCACGCTCGTCTATACCTTGCCGACGGATCCGGCCGGACTGAGTTGGTGGTCCGATCCCAGGCGGAGTGTGCCCGTCGTGGAACGCCGTGAATATGTTGACGCGACACGGTTTCGAGACGTCGGATCTAACGGGCGCTTGTCGCGATATCCGTTCGCGGCTGTCAGTTCAGCCGGGCGAACAAATGTTCTGGGAATCGATGTGCGATTCCCTGCCGTCTTTCGGGTCGGCTACCATTCGACGCCGGGTGAACTGTTTCTGGCCTACGATATCGGATTCGTCCCGGAGCGGCCGACAGCTCACGTGCGATTCTGCCGGTTCACGAGTGACGGGAATCGCGGTTTTCGGGGAGCGCTCGAGCGTTACTACACGGCCTGCCCCGAATCATTCCTGCGGCGAATCACAAGGCAAGGGCTCTGGATGCCGTTTGCCAAGATCAGCGAGGTGCGCAACTGGAGTGATTTCGGATTTCGGTTCAAGGAAGGCAATGATGAAACGGGCTGGGACGATAAGAACGATATCTTGACGTTTCGGTATACCGAGCCGATGACCTGGTGGATGCGAATGCCGGAAGAGATGCCGCGCACGCTCGAGTCCGCACGGTCGCTGGCTCGACAACTGGCCGAGCAAGGCAAGACGCCGCAGGCCGAAGCGCTGCTGGCGTCCGGGTATCATGATCCGGACGGCCAGCTGATGGCCCGCCTGCTCGACACGCCATGGTGCAACGGTGCGGTATGGAGCATGAACTCCATGCCACACATCAAGGGAAAGGCCACGGACTTTTCGTTGAAGTGGAATCCGCGGGTCCGCGATCGTTTCTATGGGAAGTCTGCTACGTCGACATTGGATGGCGAATACATTGACTCCAGCGAAGGGTACGTCACTGGCGAACTGGACTATCGTCGCGAGCATTTCGCCCGGTCAGAAACTCCGCTCTGCTTCTCACTGGCAACTCGGAAACCGGGTATCTTCCGCGGCTTGATCGCCTTCGAATACACTCGGTCCATTGCACGCGACATCCATGGGATGGGAAAGCTGATGATGGCGAATTCCACTCCCTCCAGACTCTGCTGGCTGGCACCGTGGCTGGACGTGATGGGGACGGAAACGAACTGGAATCCGTCTGGCAACTGGCAGCCGATGAGCGATTCTGAATTACTTTTTCGCCGAGCGCTGTGTGGGAGCAAACCGTTTTGTTTCCTGATGAATACAGAATTTGAGCGGTTCACATCGGAGAAGGTCGAATCGTATATGAAACGATCGACGGCCTACGGGATGTTCCCCGGTTTCTTCAGCCACAATGCGTCCCAAGGACAGTACTTCAAACGACCAGAACTGTATGAGCGGGACCGGCATCTTTTTCAGAAGTACGTTCCCATATGCCGAATGCTGGCCGAATCGGGCTGGAGACCGGTGACGCGAGCCGAGTCAAGCGACGACAACGTTTATATCGAGCGGTTTGGCGATCGCTACTTGACGTTGTTTAATGACAGCCATGAGTTGCGACGTGTCACAGTGCGGCTATCCGATCGAGCGGTCAAGCAGGTCAGCTTGCTCTTGAGGGGAACGAAGGTCGACGTGGTCGACAATTCGTTTTCCATCTCGTTACCGAGTGAGGACCTGGCCGTCGTCGACGTGTCAAAGTAGCCGTTGGTTTGCTCGTTGACTGCCCCATGAGAAACATGGACGTCGGTTCGACGAGCTGGACACCGCCAAGGCGTCAGGGAGTCGGTCACGGGTCAACGTGAGAGGTCAAACGGATTGACAGGTCGAACCGTCGGACGTGCGTGGCATCAGTGAGTTTAGGACGCGACAGGAAGAAACCACCGCGAGGGTCAAAGATGATTCGATTTAGCTGCACGATGTTGATCACAGTGTTGTTTGCATTCATCGGACTTGCCTCTCGCGCCGCGGGAGGTGACCAGGGCAATCGGCTGACCTACCTGGACGGACCTGCCGACCCTTACTACGTCAATCGCCATACGCCGAAATTGAGCACACCGCAATGGGTGGGGCAGGACGGCGTTCAGGCGGTCGTTGTGTTGGCGATCGACGACATGACCGACGTGGACAAGTACGAACGGTTTCTGCGTCCGATACTGGATCGGCTGAAGAAGATCGACGGCCGAGCGCCGGTTAGTATTATGACCAAGAGCGTGGACCCGAAGTCGGATCACCTGCAGCAGTGGCTGACCGAGGGGGTGAGCATCGAGGCGCATACGGCCGATCACCCCTGTCCCTGTTTGCAGAAGGAGAGCCTGGAGGCGGCGAAGGGGACGTACGATCGGTGTATCGATCTGCTCGCTGATATCCCGGGCGGGCGACCGGTAGCCTTTCGAATGCCCTGCTGTGACTCGATGAACTCGGTCAGTCCCCGTTTCTTCGAGGAGGTTTTCAATCGGGTCACACCGATGGGGAATTATCTGCAGCTCGACACGTCCGTTTTTCACTTGTTCACGGCAAATGATCCGGCGTTGCCGCGCGACCTGGTTATCGACGCGGAGGGGCGCGAACGCTTTCGAAAGTACTTGCCGTCCGATCGTCTCATGGTCAACACGATCGAGAATTACCCATATCCTTATGTTGTCGGGCGCCTCTGCTGGGAGATTCCCTGCTTGATGCCGAGTGACTGGGACGCTCAGCATTTCCAGGGCAAATGCAATCCGGAAACCGTTGCCGACATGCAAAGAGCGATCGACGCGACGGTGGTAAAACAGGGCATGTTCGCACTCTGCTTCCACCCTCATGGATGGATAGGCAATGACCAGGTCATCGAGTTGATTGAGTACGCTGTCGCCAAGTATGGAAACAAGGTGCTGTTTCTTTCGTTGCGTGAAGTGGCGGAACGCCTGCAGAAGAACTGCCTGGGCGGCGTGGCCTTGCGTGCCGGTGACGGCTCAGACAATGGCGTTCGACTGTGCGACCTGAACGCGGATGGCTGGATGGATGTTGTAGTCGGCAACCAACAGGCTCGGCGCTCACGTCTCTGGCAGCCAAAAACGTCGACGTGGAGTACGACGTCGTTTCCCGTGGCGTTGGTCGAGCCGACGGAGTCCGGGGGCACGGGTGACGCCGGTGTGCGGTTTGGGGTGTTACAGCCGAATGGCCAGGCGAGTGTCCTGGTGGCTAACTCCACGGTTCGCAACGTGTGGCACTTTCAACAAGATCACTGGGCCGCGGCCGCGCACGGTATCGCCGGACCAGGTGAGGTGAACCGGTTCGCCACGGTGCGCCGTTCACGGGACCAGGGTGTTCGGTTGCGTGATATCGACCACGACGGCATCTGTGAGTTGATGATCGGCAATCCAGGCCGCCGTGCGGTGATGGCTTATTCAAGTGACGGTTGGAAGCCGCTTTCTGTTAACTTTCCTGGGGAGACATTGATCGTCGACTCCGAAGGTCGAGATGCCGGTTTGCGTTTCGTTGACGTAGACGAGGACGGGTATGAAGATATCGTCTTCTCGAATGCTGAGTGGTATCAGGTGAGTCTCTACACTCCGGGCGAGAAATCCTGGACACGGACGGTGTTACAGGGTCGGGCCGGTGACGCCACGTCATTGCCGGCCATCGTGCGGAAAGACGGCACGAACAATGGGGCGTTCTTCAAGAACCGCCACATGTGGGTGCAGAACGAACAGACGGGTGGCAAGCTGCCGGACCACGTAGACAGGAGGTATTATACGACCGATTTTCTTCAGGCGGAAAAAGAACCGCCGCCTCGTTCCGCCGAGAGTTCATTGAAATCGTTCGTTCCCCGATCAGGTTTTCGGGTCGAGCTTGTTGCCTCCGAACCGATGGTTCAAGATCCGGTCGGCATGGCCTGGGGACCGGATGGGAAACTCTGGGTCGTCGAAATGGCCGACTATCCACTCGGCCTGGACAACCAGGGAAAGCCGGGCGGACGTGTACGATTCCTGGAAGATGTCGACGGTGACGGGCGGTATGACCGCTCCACGCTGTTCCTCGACAAGATCCCCTTTCCAACCGGGGTCATGCCCTGGCGTAAAGGCGTGTTGATTACGGCCGCGCCGACCGTCTTCTATGCGGAGGACACGGATGGTGACGGTCGAGCCGACTTGCGCACGACGCTTTTCGACGGTTTTCACGAAGGCAATCAACAGCACCGAGTCAATCATATGCGGTGGGGGCTGGATAACTGGATTCACGTCGCCAACGGGGATAGCGACGGGCTGATCCGGTCGCTCAAGACCGGGCAAGTGATCGATATGAGTGGACTCGATCTGCGCTTTCGACCCGACGACGGATCGTTGGGAACGGACTCGGGTCGCAGCCAATTCGGTCGTTCGCGCGATGATTGGGGGAACTGGTTCGGTTGCAACAACAGTAATCCAGGTTGGTATTATCGCCTGGATGATCACTATCTGAGTCGCAACCCGCACGTGGCAGCGCCGTCACCGCGGGCCGACCTGAACCAGTTCCGCGACGCTTACCCGGCCGGTCGAGTGATGACGCATTGCTTTATTGACCAGCCGACTCCGCCGGAAGGGCAGCCTGCCCGATGGACGTCCGCGTGCAGTGTGTTGATCTATCGTGACGACCTGTTCGGGCCTCATTATGCGGGAAACGCCTTTACGTCCGATTCTGTGTACAACGTCATCCACCGCATGGTTCTGTCCTCCGACGGCCTGAATATCGAGGGACACCGGCCGGCCGATGAGGAACTCTCCGAATTCCTCGCGTCGGCGGACCCCTGGTTTCGACCGACGACATTGCGAGTTGGTCCGGACGGCGCTCTTTGGGTCGCCGACATGTATCGGCATGTGATCGAGCATCCTCAGTGGATTGACGATCGACTTGAAAAGACACTAGACCTTCGAAACGGCCACGAGCTCGGACGCATCTACCGAATCCTTCCCGCCGGCGTCGAGCCACGTTCGATTCCTCGCCTCGATCGACTGGAGTCGGAGCAACTGGTCGCTCGCCTGGATTCGCCAAATGGCTGGCAGCGTGACATGGTCCAGCAGATGTTGATTTGGCGTCAAGATCAGCGCGCCGTGCCCGCGCTCGTGCAGGCCGCTCGTCGATCGGACCGGCCGGCGACTCGATTGCAGGCCCTCTGCACTCTCCAGGGGCTCGGAGCGTTGACCGCGGAATTGCTCATAACGGCAGTCGAGGATTCGCATCCCGCCGTTCGACGGCACGCGATTCGATTGAGTGAGCCGTTGGTCGGAGGTCACCCGCGGCTGCATGCGGCCGTCCTCGCTCGGGTCTCCGATCCGGACCCGACCGTCATCCGCCAGTTGGCCTACAGCCTGGGGGAGTGGACGGATCGGCGATCGGGTGAGACGCTGGCCGCGTTGGCGAATCGCTTCGCCGGGGACCGCGTGATGATGGCGGCGATTATGAGCTCCGCTGTGCCCCACGTCTCGACCATGATCGCCGATCTCTCATCGGACGGTCAATTCGCGGCATTGGTCAAACAGTTGGAGAAACTGCAACGAGATATTTCAAGTTACGAAAATGCCGAATCCCGGGTGAACACCACGGAACGAGCGCGCATCGTCACGCGGGCCAAAGCCATAACCGCCGGTATCACTCGACCCGAACGCCAGGCCGCGCTGGATCGATTCGGTGCGGCTCTCGAGTTGCCGGGCGATCCCGTGCGAGGACGGCAGATCTTCGTCGATGCCACATGTTCGACCTGCCATCGGCTGGACGATGTGGGCCAGGAACTGGGCCCCGATATTCGGACCTTGATCGACCGATCGCCGCAAAACCTGCTTGTGGCGATTCTCGATCCAAATCGGGCGGTCAAAGAACGGTATGTCGAGTACCAGGCGGTCACCGCCCAGGGTCGTGTCTACAGCGGGTTGTTACTCGAGCAAACGAGCAATAGCATTGTGCTGGCTGACAATAAGGGCGAGAAAATCTCGATCTTGCGCCGCGATCTTGAGGAACTGGCACCCAGTGAGCGCTCATTCATGAGCGAGGGGCTTGAGTCAAATATGACTCTGCAAAGTCTGGCGGACCTGATGGCATTCGTCGCTCAGGCCGGTTCGCCTCGAAGACGTCTTCCAGGAAACGAGCCCAAGACGCTCCTGGTGCAGCAGAACAAGTCACTTCCTCTACCGGTTGCGCAGGCGGAAATCTACGGACAGGATATTGTCTTCGATGCCGAGTCAGGTAGCGTGTCGCAGTGGTCCAACGCCTCGCCCTACCTTGTGTGGTCCGTGCATCTGCACCGGAGCCAGTTGTTCGACGCATGGATTCACGCCGCCTGCCCCTCCAGCCTGAAACATCATCCGTTTGTCCTCGAGTCGCTGGCCCAGTCTCTCACGCAAGAAATGCCGTCCACCTCGACGTGGGATGATCTTCAGTGGGTGCGAGTCGGTACGCTCGAACTGTCCGCAGGCATTCATCGAATCGCACTCCGTGCAGCAGGACCCATTGACGGTCCGCTCGGACGCATCGATCAGGTGGCTCTGATGCCACCGGGCCAGCTTCCGAATCAACCGCGCCCCGAAACCGACACTCGGCCCGAACCGACGACCGTGCGTCCCGATTCCGCCGGCGTCCTCCTTCTGTCGGCTGCCAGCGCGAAAACAGTCGGTCCTCAAATCAAGTACATGAAAGAATTCAGCGCCTACGGCTGGTTTTCGGCTGCCGATCGACTCGTCTGGTCCGTGCAAGCTGACCAAGAAAGAGGCTATGATGCCTGGTTGGAATTCGCCGTCGACGACGCGAACGCCGGTAAGCCGTGGACCTTCAATATCGGCGACCAGCGATTAGTCGGCGTGGCCGGCCGTACCGGTTCCTGGGAGGACTACCGTCGAATTCGGATTGGCCGAATCACGTTGTCAAAAGGGGTTCATCAGGCGGTGCTACAACCCGGTTCGTCCTTCAGCGGATACCTGATGGACTTCCGTTCGATCCAACTGGTTCCCGCCGAGAAAACTCCCTGATACGACTTTTTCCGCGAACCGTTGCCTGTGGGAGTTTTGCGCACGAATTTGCCGGCATGTGGGCGCAGCCCTTTTTCTGTATCCGTTCACGGCCGAAGGCCGAGAACGGATACAACGGACGTTCCGCCAGAA
>CAYNDU010000268.1:0-8014 GCA_964395615.1 uncultured Pirellulaceae bacterium
CGTTGGAAAGATAAGCGGCAGGGCCGCTGGCCAGATTCGAGCTATCGCTCGGAGTCGATCTGGTCCGCTCCCGTTGGTCGCTGATGTGCTTCGGAGATCGGGGCCGCCAGTCGTTGGAAAGATAAGCGGCAGGGCCGCTGGCCAGATTCGAGCTATCGCTCGGAGTGGACCTGGTCCGCTCCCGTTGGTCGCGTTTGCAAGAGAGAGTATTTTCGAGTCACAGGTACTTATTCGGACCGAGTTCTGGCTGCGCGGCAGCTGGTAACGCTCGGCAAGTCTAGGGAGACAAAATGGTTCGGCTTATTGTTCGGGACCGTGAATCGATTCAAGAAGCGGTCCGTCGCTTCCGCAAACTGGTCGAGCGGAGCGGCATCAAGAAAGAGATGCGGCGGCGCGAATACTATGAGAAGCCCAGCGAAATCAAGCGTCGTGCCCGATTGCGTGCCGAACGCCGTTCACGCCGCATGCGGTTGCTCAGCCGCTAAGCTCTTTCTCCCCCCGGCTCCGCAGACCGACTGTCTGCCGGAGCGTCGCCGGTCGACCCGGTCTATTCTCTGGGTCGGTCTTCTTTCCGCCTCGACGATCGTCGCCATGGCGTCGCTGCGCCCGTTCTCACGCCAAGAAGCCGCCGAGTATTCTGGCCGATTATTCGACGTCGGGCATACGTTCCCGATCGGATGCGCTCAGAAGAGGACGACGGAATGTGCGGTTCGTACGACGCGAGTGTCGTTCGCGGGTGGGGTGATCGAATCGGACGCGGAGCCCGAAAGCGATGGCCGGCATGATCCGAGCGAGATGGGCGGGAGGATTGATCGCAGCCTGCAACTCGGAACGCAGTACCTGGTGCAGAATCAGAAGCCGGACGGTACTTTTCGTTACAAGGTCGACCTTGAAACGGGTCGTGAGGAGCCGGAGCAAAATGCCGTGCGCCAGGCGGGCGCACTTTGGGGCCTGGCATTGATGCATGGCCGCTCGCCGCAAACCGAGACGCGTAACGCGGTGATACGTGGATTGGAATTCTACCGCCGGCATTCGGCGGTCACTGCCGAAGGGGGCCGGTTTGTCCGATTCCCAGGTGCCATCGAGGGCGACAGCGGGATCGTGGCGTTGGTCGCACTGGCCCTGATCGATTTTCTGGAAGCCGAACCACCTGGCTCACACAAGGCGTGGGAGGCGGATCTGCAACAGTACCTCCAGTTCCTGAACTCCCTGCAAAGGGCCGATCATCGCTTTTCGAGTCACTATTTGGTCTCGACGGGGCAAGGTTGGGGAGTTCCATCGCCCTATTTTGATGGTGAGATCCTGTTGGCCTCGGCTCGTGCCTTCGCGCGACATGCGCTGGACCAGAATGCAGCGGCACTGGCCGAGCGTGAGCGGCTCGTGAAAGCGGCCGACGCCATGTACGCCGCCTATGCTCGGAAGGCCATCGCCGAACGGACGGATCTGAGTGAGACCAAGGGTTTCTATCAATGGGCCTGCATGGCGTTCGGACAAATTGATGGTCTGGCCGGGCCTGATTCGCCTGTCCATATCGATCGTACGCTGGCACTGTCAAATTGGATGGTCGACGTGCACCGGACGCTCGAGCGAAAGGGCAATACGGCCTACGCCGTGGAAGGACTTGTCACCGCCTACCGCCTTGCCGGGAAACGAGATGATCGGGAGGCTGCTGAGCAACTCCGAGTTGTGATTGAGCAAACACTTGCCAAACTGTTAACCTGGCAAGTCGGAGGGCCCGATCCAAACCAGTTTCTGAGCCGGCATGTCCAAATCGACCGGCGATTGATGGGCGGAGTCCTGTCTTCAGCATCCAATCCGATCCTGCGCATCGATACCACGCAGCATCAAATGCATGCTCTGATGATGGCGCGTCAATTCGTCTGGCCGGATGTGACTGGGCCGAGCAAACGGGTTCCTCAAGCCCAAGGCCGTTGAGTGATTCTTGCGCGGACGGCGACCTCGTTCCGAATCCTCATCCGCAGCCGTTCACGGCCTTGGCCGTGAACGGTTACGGCGGACGACCGCAATGTGGGCTCAACCGGGTGCCACTCCGACACACCGACGGACCGACCCGCGCAAACCACGGTCATCGCCCACCAGGGAACAGAAATCGAGGTCTCGAGCGCCGAGTGCTTTGTCCATTTTTATTCTTGGCGTTGGCCAAATCCGAAATTGTCGCCACACCAGGAGTTGTGCGACGGCCAACCCCAACGTTGAAAGTTGTCAAAGCACTAGAACGATACGTTGAGTTCCTGATTGCTCCGCACGATGAGTTCCCGCCAATGGTATTTCTGTTTGCCGAGTAACTCGGTGGCCGGAAGAAAATAGCGCCCCAGTTCTGCCAGGTCGTGGGTCGCCGGTTGGACGCCCTCCGGACGTTTGGCGTGTCGCGAAATGACAAGCGCATAATATCGGTTTGCTGTGGGCAGACGGACCTCAAAGGAGCCCCCGTCGTCGACACGAGCGTAGACTCCACCGAGCATCTGCAGAATGCCTCGGCCCGGATGGTCCTCGGAAGGCATGGCATCCTCAGGCCGTAGGCCGGTCGCCGGCGCCTTCGTGTCGGGGCGCGAAGCAACCGGTACGAGCACGACCACGCTGCCGTCATCCGGCTCAATCTGGTGTGACGCGTTTTCCCAGGTCACGCGTCCGCTCACCGTACACGGGCGTCCAGCGCCAATTGCCGTAAGCTGGTCGCCCGAGCGGTTGCCGACGGACATCCCGAAAATGAAGAAGACGAGCGCGACAACACCCAGTAAGAACCCCTGGATATACACGACGCTGCGTGGCACACGTACATAATCTGCCGCGTCCCCGTGCTCGCTCTCCAATCCCTCGTCGTCTGACGCATAGACCAGTTTACCGGGCGAATCGGATGGCACCTGCAGGGAGCCGGGCGGTTCCGATCGAGCCGGCGCGGCCAATTCGCCCACAGGGACTTCGGACGGGGTATCGGCCGGAACTTCGGACGGTGGAGGTGGAGGCTCAGCCGAACGCGAGCTGCTCTTTGTGGGAGCCGTGCCGACGTGTGGGACCTGTACCACCTGATGGCACCGCGGGCAGCGTACGTCATGTCCCGATCTGGACGAAGGAACGCTCAGCTTCTGGCGACAACGGGTGCAATGAAAACGAATGGACATGCTGGGCCACCGGGTTGCGAAATCGGTCCGCTGTCCGAGCAACACACGCCACAGAAGGCAGTGCTTGTGACTGAATGCCGGACTGGATCGCCGATACGCTTGTTAGTCTAACCCGTATTCGACGGCCTACCCAGTGGCAGAGGGTACGCCGTGGCGTGTCCCGGAACGAAGAGCCCTCGCTCAGTCGGATCCGTGGGTCCTCGCCGGTGTCTCGACCGGCCGGTCGGCCGAGTCGCCTTTGGCGATGGCAGCGAGCCCAAGCACGCCCATGAGAAGAAAAACGTCGATCACATAGAGGATCAAACAGGCCATGGCCAGCCACCACAACACGGTTGACCCGAGCGCATCCTGTGTGGCCGACGCCAGAGCATAACCACCGACGAGTACGGCAAATGCAACAAGCAAGATGAATTGGGCGAAGACCAGAAGCAACAGAAGGCGGCGAAGCATAGGGAGGGCCTTTCGTGCCGTTAAAGTTTACCTAATCGCGCTAATTTTGCGGATGTTCGGGCGCCTGTCAATGGTCGACCCACCCGGAATGGGGTGTTTGGGCAGCGTTTGCGCGGTAGTCGGCGAACGCCATGCAGGCATGCATCGGGTGGTACGGGCGAGTCTGGGGATCTCGAAAGACGGGGCAACGGGATTTCATTGACGGATTGGTCGTTCCGGTGACAATGGACTAATAGAATCAGATCGCTGGGGCACGCTCAGGATGATCGGACGGCGACCGTGGCTTGAAGAGCCCCGACCGCTTATGGGGTCGGATGGCGGCCCGCATGCAAATGACGATATTGGCCCGGCGGTTGCGTCGGGGCCTGCGCTTGTTGGAGCGGAGCAAAGAAAAATGCAGAAACGTCTCGGTCTGGATTGTTCTCGACGATCATCTCATGGTCCCTTTCGACAGCGTCGGTCGCGGCGGACCCTGTCGGACGTGAGGCCCGAATGCGGCGACCGCACCCGGGTCCACCGCCGCGTGCGGGGAATGGTCGGGACGGTCACTCTGGGAGCGTTCTTCTTGTTCGCCGGTCTCGCGATCGTGCGATCGATTGACGCGGAGGTCATCTCGCTGAAGAACGGCTTGCAGTTGCAGGGGAACTTAACCAAGGTCGGGTCTCTCAATCAGAATCCGCTCATTCCCTACAAGGGACCGGGCGGCGTCGACGTTCTAAAGATTGTCTTGGTTGACGACGGATTGCGTCGGACGTTTGTCTCGAGCAACCAGGTGGCCGGTGGTGGCCTGGCCCCGGACGCCGACACCCTTCTAACGAAGATCCCCATTGCGAAGCGCATTGCCCAGCAGGGTCGTCGGCTCGGCAGTGTCGGTCCGATCCTGGAAGTAACGCCCTTTGATGAGTTTGGAAACCGGGTATTCAGCATGCAGTCGGCGCGAGGGCGTCTGGACGTGATCCAAGGGATCAGCGAGATCACGCCCTTGTACTGCAAGGTCGAGGGTTTGGCCGTATCGAGTGCGGTCATATGGGACATGCGCATCAGCACTTCGTCGATTCCCCGCGAGACGTTGACCCGGGTGTTACTCAAGCAGATTGACCAGACCGATTCTCGCGAGCGGCTAAAAGTAGTGACCTTGTACATTCAGGCCAAACGGTATCGCGATGCTTTGGTGGAATTGGACCGAGTCATCCATGATTTTCCCGATCTGAAGGAAGTGGCCAGGCAGCGACAGCGCCTGAATCAATTAGTCACGGCTGACGTGATTCGGGAAATCAAGCTGCGGAAGGCGGCCGGTCAACACCGTCAGGCGTACTCCTCGCTGAAGGATTTCCGGGAAAAGGACATAGCCGGCGAAGCGTTATTGGAGGTTGGCGATCTGTTAAAGGAATACGAAGAGGCTCAGCGACGGGGGCATCAGTTAATCGAGCTTCTGACCGATCTGGCACACCGATTGGAGGGGCACAAGGCCCGGGTGCAGATGGATGCCATGGTGTCGGAAGTGAAAGAGCGGATGAGCATGAACACGCTTGATCGACTCGCCGACTTCGAGCGATTGGCGGACGACGAGAAGATGGGCGATGACCAGAAGATGGCACTTGCGTGCAGTGGCTGGCTGATGGGAAGTGGCGAGGGAATCGAGAATCTCGCGACGGCGGCCGCGTTGTGGGATATTCGCGATGCGGTGAGGAGCTACTTGCGGTCGGACAATCAGGTGGAACGTGAAGAGGCGCTGCGGCAGATGCGCGAGCTCGAAGGGAGTTCGCCGGGGAACATCGCAAAGATCATTGCTCTGATGAGGCCGCCGCTGGATGTTGAGTTCCCCGCCGAGGGTGTACCGGGACTGCTTGAGAGGACGATTTCGGTTGGGGCAAGCGACCGGACGGTACGCTACTATGTGCAGGTCCCGCCGGAATACGATCCGGACCGCAGGTATCCGTGTGTGGTGACTCTGCATGGGAGCGGTTCGTCCCCCCTGAGCCAGATTGACTGGTGGGCCGGTCCCTACGATCCGAAACGCAACTTGCGCATGGGGCAAGCAACTCGCCGCGGTTACATCGTGATTGCGCCCGAGTGGACTCGAGCAGGGCAGACGAGATACGAGTATTCAGTCGGTGAGCATGCGGCCGTTCTGGGCGCTTTGCGTGACGCTGCCCGACGGCTCAATATCGACTCGGACCGTGTGTTTCTGAGTGGTCATTCATTGGGAGGCGATGCGGCCTGGGACATCGGATTGGCGCACCCCGATCTG
Organism: uncultured Pirellulaceae bacterium; assembly: GCA_964395615.1. Classification (GTDB taxonomy): domain Bacteria; phylum Planctomycetota; class Planctomycetia; order Pirellulales; family Pirellulaceae; genus CAYNDU01. The sequence goes on from CAYNDU010000268.1 coordinate 5,842, forward strand.
TGGGCGGGAGTGCTCCCGATCACGGCTACCGCCGACAAGTACATTAGCCGCTATTGGAAAAATGGTCGCGAATTGCCACTCTACTTTGTGGCCGGTCAGCTGGACAGCAACAAGATTGCCGACAACGCGCGAGACCTTGACCGATACCTTAAGTACGCCCACTTTGATGCAATGTACGTGGAATACCGGGGTCGAGGTGACGAACATTTTCAGGACGAGATTCAAAGGATGTTCGAGTGGATGAACCGCAACCGGCGAACATTTGCGAAGCGAGAATTTGAATGCACGACCATGCGCCCCTGGGACCAGTTCTTCTGGTGGGTTGAGTTGGCCCATTTCCCAACGCGCTCGATGGTGTTGCCGAATAACTGGCCGGGCAGCAAAGTACGCGAGGGCGGTGTTGAAGCATCCGTCACGGCAAACAATGCCATCCGAGTAAAGACGGCTGCCGCGCAGGTCACGATTTGGCTCAGCCCTGAGTGGATCGACTTCGACCGGCGCATTTCCTTTGGAGGCCGGACGATTAACGTGACACCCGAATTGGAAGTGCTGCTCGAAGATGTCCGCACGCGAGGCGACCGGCAGCATCCGTTCTGGGCCAAACACGTGCCGACCGCCGGTCGACGTTGACCCGTGTCGTTCCTGCGCGAGAGAACGGCCGTACCGTGCTTTGGGGATGCGGGTTGCCCGCGTACGGCTCGGCCGTAAATCGCTTGTGAATCGTCCGGGTTTGGGTACCACGCTGCCGAGCGACCCGGTGGGCCGCTGTGCCTGCGCCCGTTAACGGGCTTCCTTGCTCAGCAAACAGCCTGCGACGTACCAGCCAGCCTCCTCGCTCCGGACGTACAGACCCGACGGGCCAAGGTAGCGTCGTACAACGTCGAAGTCGGGCATTTTCGAGCCGTCAATCTGCTGCTCGCGTAGAATCCCCTCCTCGTCCGGCCCGAGCACTCGGTTGAGCAGCTTGCCGAGCACGGTCTTGGCCTCCGGCATCTTGCCCTGCCGAATCAGCTCGTACGTTGGGCGATAGGCTTCGTCGGTGCGGGCGAACAAGCGAAAACTGTCGGAGTGACTTCCGAGTTTCGCCAACGCGTCGTTGACGATGGCAAAGTCAGCGGTGGCTGAGAGGACTTCGGCGCCGAGCGGCCGTTTCAGCATGTCGACAATCGCGTCGACGTGGCTGGCCACGATTAAGTGCCCATGTACGACGGCAACGGCACTGTTCGGCATGATCTTGTCGCTGTCGCCCGATTCCTCCACCGGCTCGTCCTCGTCGGGAAGCCCTAATGGATTGAAGCCCTCGCCTTCGATCTGAATCTCCTCGATGTCCACCGGATCGTCATCGGCGATGATCTCCCAGATCGTTTGCCCGTCAAATTCGCGTCGTTCCGCGTCGGGATCGGCGTCAAATGCCTTGTCGATTGTATTGGCAACCGCCACCGGGTCGTTCAACTCGATGGCAAACAGCAACCGCTCACTGTCGGGCGTGACCGGCCGCCGGCAGTCGGTAACCAGCGAAACCCGTTCGCCGAAATGAGCGATCAAGTCGTGACGCAGGTCAACTTGCGGACCGTCCTTGTCTTTCGCCAGGCTGGTAATAATATCTTCGAACAGATCAGCACCGTCTTCGGCACCCATGAGATCGTTGACCAGTGACTTGCTGTGCTCAAAGGCCTCCCTGATCTTCCAGTTGAATGACAGGTAAGTACCCAGGTCTCGCGATACCCATGGTTGCGGCTGGAGTTTGTCCGAATTCGGAAACTCCAACATGCGGGCCGCCAGATCATATTTCTCGCTTTTCTTGTCCGCTTCGCCGTCCGTTTTGTCGCGCTGGACGGGTGGAGCGAACACATACGTCTGGTGGAGGATTTCCTCATCGGGCGTCGCCAGAAAGACAACCCCGCCCACGCCCTTGATCGCGTCAAAACCCTGCCTAGGCAAGATCTTCAGAAGGTCGGCTCCTCGTTTCTTGCGTCCACCGGCCGAATCACGTAACACCCGGGCGTAGCCAAATGGATTGACGAACCAACTGACTTGTGGCTCGGCGGCCCCGATATCCCGTGTGACCCGTTTCTTGGTGGCGGCGGACGCGGCATCTTCCTGAAACGAAGGGTCGTCACTCCCGTCACGTTGAGCGGTGATCTGCTCGCAAACCATAGTGGAATCGGGGGCG
>CAYNDU010000269.1:0-8012 GCA_964395615.1 uncultured Pirellulaceae bacterium
AGTTCTTGACTGAGAAGAGAGCGATGAAGACGACGACGAAGAGGACGATGAGGCCGACGATGAGGCCGACGACGAGGACGACGAGGACGAGGACGAGGACGAAGACGAAGACGACGAGGAAGAGGACGACGACGAGGATGTGGACGAGGAAGAGGATGTGGACGAGGAAGAGGACTGGGAGTGATCGGAGAATGTTGTTAGCAGGGCCCCTGGGGGAATGAGGGGCATGTTAATGGGCTCATTGCCTTCCATGTGGGGCGGTCTGTGACCGCAGGGAGCAACGAGGTTGAGTGACGAGAGTCACGGTGAGTCGAGCTCGGCCGCGTTCTACGCCACTCAGGTTCCATCGTGTCGAACGATCGACGTTGCAAGGCGGGCCGATCCGCACGTACGTGCTAGTCGGGAATTTGAAACAAGCGGCGTAGGGCGTCGAGCAGTCCGTGAGGTGTACCGTTTTGCGATTCGTCGCGCAGGGTATCCAGGGGAGGGTGAAGCAGTTTGTTGACGAGTCGATCAAAGGACCGTTCTATCTCGCGGCGCGCCTGACCGTCAATCTGGCTCACCTTATTCATGAGTCGATCGAGTTCTTCCTGTTTGGTTTGATGAGCCTGTTCGCGAAGCCGGCGAATCGTCGGGCCGGTTGCTCGGTGATTTAGATCCGCCACGAATCGATCGGTTTCTTCTTCTATGATTCGCTCGGCCTTCGGCCACTCTTTTTTGCGCGCTTTGCGATTCTGTTCGCAAACGGCTTGAAGGTCGTCAACGCAGTAGAGATAGACGTTCTTGCAGGAACCGATGTCGCCGTCGAAATCCCGCGGGACAGCCAGGTCGAGCACGAACAGCAGACGTTGCGAGCGTTCTTGTTCGATCTGTCGAAATTGTTCAAGCGTGACAATGGGCCGTCGCGCGCCGGTTGTACTGACGATCAAATCGGCCCAAGCAACACGTGGCATGAGCTGGTCCCAATCCTCAACGACGGCGCCGACACGCTCAGCCAGTTCTTCGGCTCGTTCCCGACTGCGGTTGACGATCGTAATCTGGCGGGCTCCTTCGTCTCGGAGATAGTGCAGAGTCTCTTCACCCATGTCACCGGCGCCGATGAGCAGGATGTTCTTGTCGTCAAACGTCTCGAAGAGACTCTTGGCATAGTCGGCGACTGCCACGCTGGGGACACTGACGCGGCGCCGATTGATGGCCGTCTCGGTCGCCACTCGTTTGGCCACTCGGTTGGCCGAGTCGAACGCATGATGGAGCAGCGAGCCGATGGTTTCTTGCTGCTGAGCACAGGTGAAGGCCTGCTTGACCTGAGAAAGAATCTGCGCCTCGCCGACAACCATGCTGTCGAGGCTGGCAGCGACGGAGAACAGGTGTTTGACGGCCGGTTGTCCGGAAAATTGGAACAGCTGCGGCTCGAGTTCGCCCGGATCCAAATGGTGGAACGAGGCCAGAAACTCGACCAGCTGGCCAAATTCCGGTCCCGACCCGTTGTCCGGCGCCGCCGAGTATAACTCGACTCGATTACAGGTCGACAACAGTACCGCCTCGACCGATCCATGTCGTTGCTTCCAAGCGTTCAGTGCTTCGACTACCTGTTCCGGAGTGAAGGCCAGCTTCTCGCGAACTTCGACGGCCGAATCGTGGTGGCTGCAACCGACAACTTTGACGCTCATCGTGCACCTCGCTTCCGTGCCGAGGCTTGTTGACCGACGGGGCGACTGTCAGGTGCCGATTCCTTTGGACCGATTTGCGTTCGACGCGACGCCCTCTCGGAATTACTGGCATGTTGGCCCATGAGGACGAAACCAAGTGCCAGGCCGACAAAGACGAAACTTGCCAGCGTCATGTATGCGACTTTTCGTCCCTCGCGGGCCGGCTTGTAGAATGACTCAAACATCGTGGCGACGATCAGCCAGAGAAACAATATGGCGGAAGAGACCACGACGCGATCAGTCCATGCAACGGTCGCCGACCCGGTCGACTGGCGAACGAGGTTGAGCACGAGACCGGCCAGCAGGCCAAGCGCGAGCAGGCCGGTCGAAATCCAGAGACATCGGCGATTGAATCGTTGAAGCCATTCGAGGCTGGGCAACCGGAACCCGGGCCGAGGGGGTAGCTTGCGTTTGAGCCGGTACGACTGGAGCAGGTACATAACGCCTGCGGCAAAACCGAGCGCCGCGGTGACCGTGCCGATCAGCAGCATCACGCCATGAATGACGCCCCAATAACTTATGGCATCCTGGCGGTCGAACGGGGCCATCTCGTTAACGGCGCTCCCGGCGGCGATGAGCCCGAGCACCAGAGGGAGTAAGAAGATGCCGATCGTGTTCTGAGGTCGGCGAACGGCAAGGCCCAGATAGGCCCCGGCCAGCACCCATGAGCCGATCAGGCACCAGTCGTACCAGCCCGACAAGGGGGCCATCCGCCCGTCCGCCAATTCTGAACGAGTCAGAGTAAAAAGATAAATCGTATGCGCGAGCATTCCGGCAGCAGCAGACAGAATCATGACGAGCCAGCGGACACGGAGTCGGAAAAAGAGCCGGGAGATCTCCAGCCCCAGTGTCACCAGGTAACTGCCGGCAAAACAAGTGATCGTGATTCCTGACAACATGATTTTTCACGCCTGCGAGTCGAGTTTGTACTCTTTCAGCTTTTTGTGCAGTGTATTGCGATTAATGCCCAATCGTTGAGCCGCCTTGATTTGAACGTTATCACATTCGGCCATTACCTGGGCGATCAGCTCGCGTTCAACGCAGTTTACAATTCTGGCATACAAATCGTCGGATGTGGGCCCTGATTCGATCAGGCCCTTTTCGACGACCTCCTGAGTTAACGACTGCAGATCGCCGGCCGTTCCTCGCCGCGTGGTCGTTTGACCGGTTTTCAGAGCGTCGGGAAGTAGTTCCACGGTCAATTCATCGCCCTCGGCCATGACCACGGCCCGTTCGATGTAGTTCTGCAGTTCCCGGACGTTTCCGGGCCAACGATACTCCTGAAGGGCGTGCATCGCAGCAGGCTCAATGTGGGCCACGTATCGGTCATTAATCTCATTGTAGTGGTTCAGGAAAAAGGCCGTCAGTTGGGGCACATCGCTTCGCCGGCGGCGGAGAGGGGGAATCTCGATCGGTACGACGTTAAGTCGCCAGAAGAGGTCCTCGCGGAATTCGCCCTGGTCAACCAGATCCAGCAGGTCCCGGTTGCTGGCGGCGATCACGCGCACGTCGACTCGAATCGTCTGCGTGTCTCCGACACGTTCGAATTCGCGTTCCTGCAGTACCCTCAGCAGCTTGACCTGCAGCGTGAGGGATGTCGAGTTGATTTCGTCCAGGAAGAGCGTGCCGGTATGGGCAGCTTCAAAGCGACCGGTGCGGCCCTTAATGGCACCCGTAAACGCACCGGGGACGTGCCCAAAAAGTTCGCTTTCCAGCAGGCTTTCGCTGAGCGCTCCGCAATTGACCCGTACGAACGGCCCGCTCCGCCGGTTGCTCAAGTGGTGTATGGCCGAGGCGATCAGTTCTTTGCCGGTGCCCGTTTCCCCGATCAGCAGGACCGACGCATTGCTTCGGGAGACGCGCCGGGTGACTTGGTAGACCTGCTCCATGGCCGGGCTCGAGCCGATGATCCCCGGAATTGGGGGGCCAGTTTCCCGGTCCGGGTTCACGAAATAGTGGGCCATCTACGTCCCTTCCTCCGGCTACGGTGGGCCTCCAGCCTGGCAGTTGCCCCGCGCCTGTCATTTTCTCCCGGTCGCCACCTGCCTCGAGGGTTTCTCGATGGCATCGAGCAGCGATGCGAGCACCAGCTGAGTGGCCTCGTCGGACGACTCGCTGGAATTGTAGATTTCGTATTGTTCAAGGAGTCGCGCTTTCTTGATCAACAGACCACGGCGCTCCACGGCCAACTGGAACGCCAGGGCTGCCGCCTGACGATCCACAATCGGACGGCTGGGTGCGCTGGCGAAATCAAGCAAAGCGGCTTGGGCTTGTGGAGTGCCGAACAATCCCAACAAATGGGCGATCTTTGCCGAAAACGGGGAGGTCTGCAATGCGTCGCGCAGGCTCGGTTCGAATCGCAGGACATCATAAAACGAATGTTGCTCGGGAGCCTCGGCGATTTGGGTCAATGCACCGAGCGCAAACTCTGTTTGCCTCAAACGCTCACTGGCACTCAACGGCCGCCGACCGGCCAGTTCGAGCAGCCGACGAGTTTCAAAGACCAGACCAGCTTCATCGTGGGGCCGCGTGAACGCCAGCGTCAACGGATCCAGCTGAGCGATCAGATCTGCACGCTGACGATGCTCGGCTCGCACCATCAGCCCCACAGGCAGATCCGCCGTCCTCGAATCGTTGCGCAACAACTGCAGCAACTCCGCATAACGTGGATGGTCAATGGCATCGCTGATCAGGATCAGATTACAGTCGGGGCTGGCCGCGGCCATCAATGCAAGTTGGCGGCCGCCCGTTCCGATTTCGGCCTTGAATCCCAGGTTGCCATAGGTGCCGGCCATCGACCGAGCGTCGGCGGCACGCGGGTCGCCGATCAACACGAGGCGCCCGCCACCTCCAGTCGCCACGTTTCCCAATACGTTCATTAGTCGGCTGCTGCCAGGGTAGGCCGTCCGAGGATCCATTGTCATGATGCACTCGGCCGCCGCTACACGGACTCGACGTCGAGTCGACTCGAGCGCCTGGACGAGCGGGCGGGGCTCGCCGCCAAGAAGTAATTCGCCGGACGACTTGGCGGTGACCGCCTGCTTCATCAGGCGAAGAACGGCCAGGCTGGCACCGTGCAACTGGCGCTTGATCGATTCGGCCAACATGGCTTCCAATACACCCGGTTTCGACCTGTCTTCCGGGCCGATCAGGTTCGTCGCCCCTTCGTCGAGTACCTGGTCAAAACCGGCCTGGCGCTGAGCGACTTCCAGGGCCGTGATCCAATGCTGGTGCCGAACGGTCCGATCTTCCTTGGCGATCGCATGAAGGTGGGACGCGAATTCGGCCGCGGCAATCATTGCGGCGTCCGTGGCGTCGAAGGACTCGATTTTCAGTTGCTGATTCGACGGATCCAACATCCAAAGGGCTACGCGGTTATTCGCGTCGGGTTTTGCGGGCGGAATCCCGTCCAGATAATGGTCCACTCGACGCTGGAGAAAATCGACTGCCTGCTGCCGAGTTGGAACAGACCCAATGGACTGCTGAAGAGCTTCCCGAGCCGCGGCGGCCAACTCGGGATCGTCCTCCTGTAACGCCGGCGCCAAGAGTGCCGGCGCGGCCCGGCGATCCTTTAGCTTGGCCAGCAGACCAATGATCCGACGACGCAGTTCCTCGTTCTTCACCCCAACGGCCGCCACCAATGGAACGACTCCTCGCTCGCCGATCGAAACGATGGCGAACTCGAGTCGAGCCGGTTGAGTGGGACCGGACGCCAGGGCCTTCACCAACTCAGGCACCGCCGCCGACCCACTTCGCACGAGCTCGGCGAGCGCGCGTCGCTGGGCACTCAGGTCGCCCTGCTGCAGTTCTTCAATCACAGCCGATAGATGTTGCGTTTCTTCGCGTGCCGCCGCAGCCGCTTGCATGACCGCTTCAGATACCTGGCGACCCTCGGGCTGCAAACCCTCCTCTCGACCCAGGCGCATAAACAGCGCTGTTCCAAACCGCTTCTGGATGCCAACCAGCTCGGCGTCCGAAGGTTTGGAATCGAGCAGTTGCTTCAAGTAATCCTTAGCCAACGCCGGCCGGTGTAGATTCAAAAGCGTTTCCGTGTCGCGCAACCATTGGTCGGGCGTGGATGGTTTGAGTCGCAAGACGGCCAGGACCAAGGGATCGGTCTCGGGGGCCGCCTGCTTGTCCTCCACATCCCCTGCGTCGGCCGGTGGTTGAGCCCGCACCGTCGGTACCACCCAGCAATAGCACGCCAACAGGGCCCACACGCAGCCTATCCAGAGTCGTTTGTTCTTGCTCATCGTCAGTCGTCTCAAAGTCGAAGCCGATCGGCCATTCTTCATCCGTCGTTGTCTTCATCCATCGTTTTCGTCATCCAACGGGGGCATGAACGTATCCTTGTTCGGCACCACGCGGGCCCTCTTCGCTGGCCCGTCAGGCGGCGGGCACCCCCAACTCGGCAGTTGCCGCTCGCCCGCTCAGCACTTCACCCACTCTCCCAGTCTAATCTACCTGCCTGCCAGCCGGGGACCGAATATCCTCTTTCCATAACCGAGCGGACCCCCCAGGGCGGACGCCCGGATGACCGCTCCCGTCGGCATAACCGGACCGACCGCTGCCACCCACGTTTTGTCGGCTCCTATCGAACCATACTCGAGCCGATCATTGAGATCCCTGACGGTCGATCGGCCGTTAACCGATCCGCCGTCAACCGATCGGCCGTCTCTGCCTTGCTTCCCCGCCAGTCGCGCCGGGGGCCGCATAGCCCCATGGATTAAGGGACCCAGTGATACGATGCTTTCTGGTTATGGACCGGCCTCCGCCTTGGCCTGCAGTCGGTGCTTCCACTGAGTCACCTGCTCCGCAACCTGTTTAGGCCCGGTCGATCCGAGACTCATGAAGGCGGCGACGGCATTTCTTGGCCCCAATACGCCGTACACCGAATCATCAAGGTCACCGTCGAGTTGCTGGAATGCCTCGAGCGGCAGGTCGACGAGCCGAATTTCCGATTGCATCGCCTGAGCGACCAATTGGCCGACGAAATGGTGCGCACGGCGCTGCGGGATGCCCCGTTGGATAAAAAACTCCATCAAGGTCGTGGCATCGAGAAATCCGTCGTCGAGACGGGCTTCAATCGCTTTGCGGTCAAGTTCCGCGCCGCGAACCAGGGGCTCGGCCAAATCCAGACAGGCTTCGACCGTGTCAAACGCGTCAAACAGAGGCGGCTTATCCTCTTGCAAGTCCCGGTTGTAGGCCAGTGGCAGGCCCTTGACCAGAACCAGGACCGTTTGCAAGTCACCGATGACACGAGCCGTCTTGCCTCGTGTCAATTCCAGAATGTCGGGGTTCACCTTCTGGGGCATGATCGACGAGCCGGTGCAGAAGGCCTGAGGCAGCAGCAGGTATCCGAACTCTTCGGTCGACCAAAGGATCCACTCCTCGGCCCAGCTGCTCAGATGAGAAGCGATAACGGCCAGGACGAAGAGCGGTTCCAGCACGAAGTCCCGGTCGCTGGAAGCGTCCAGGCTGTTGGCCAGAATGGTCTCGAATCCCAAGCGACGGGCGACGTTTTCCCGATCGATTGGTAACGAACTTCCCGCCAGAGCGGCCGTTCCAAGACTGCAGCGATTGACGCGCCGGCGACAATCGGCCAATCGCTCGCGGTCCCGAGCCAGCTTCTCGCAATAGGCCAGCCAGTAGTGCGGGGCCAAAACGGGCTGGGCCCGCCGCAAGTGTGTGTACGCCGGTAGAATCACTCCATCGTCCCGTTCGCAACGGTCGACAAAGGCCGCCTGCAGCGCGAGAAGACGTTCGTCCACTCGGTCAACGGCGTCGCGAATCCAGAGACGTGTTGCCGTGCTGACCTGGTCGTTACGACTTCGCCCCGTATGCAATTTCCGCCCGACGTCACCAAGCCGATCAATGAGAGCCTGTTCGATATGCATGTGGACGTCTTCCAACTCCACACGAAACGGGAATTCTCCCGCCGAGATTTCTTGTCCGATCCGGTTCAGCTGGTCGACCAAAGCGGTGCACTCTTGGCCGGATATCAGACCCACGTCCGCCAGCATGTGCGCATGGGCGATCGAGCCGATGATATCGTGAGCGTACAGCCGCTTATCGAAGCTGACGCTTTCGGAAAATCGGTCCACACGCTGGTCGGTTGATGCTTGGAAGACACCCGAACGCGACGGACTGCTCACGCGATACTCACTTGAAGGGGACCGACAAAAAACGGTAAGTCCATACTAAGCCCGGTGTTGAGTAGTGTCAACGGACGGACCGGGATGGGGGGCGCGGGGGGTGCAGGAACGGGCTCGCGTAGCGGTTGGGCTGAGCAAGGTGTTCACT
>CAYNDU010000270.1:0-8011 GCA_964395615.1 uncultured Pirellulaceae bacterium
ACGAAAGCGTGTCATCCGGCGACACGCTTTGGCAGCTCGTGCAAGCTGTCCGCTGTCCAGATACTGGCAGAGAAGCGTGGCTCGGTGCTAAGTCGTGATGGGGTTTTTTCGTGTCGACGGAATCTCTTGACGTGTGGCAACGTGCGGGAATCGATGGCTGCCGGTCCCGTGAGCGTCCACTGTTTTTCGGCGTGGTCAAAGGCCGGTGACCATCCAGAAGCACGCTGCACCGATGGCGGATCCCAAAGGCAGCGTCACCACCCACGCCGCAAGGATCTTTCCGATCATCCGCCAATGCGCTTGGCGTGTCACCGTGCCGATTCCGAACAATGCCCCACAGCTTACATGAGTGTCCCGATTTCTCTCTCAAGTTTTAACACCTCAGCCTTAGCCGCCTCGGCGCGGTGGAGTGAAGGCGGGATTCCATGGGTCCGGGAAGTTTTCCGGCACGGGTTCGGTATCACCGGGCACACCCCAAGCCCATACTGGAATAGAAAAACCGACCATGGCCGAAACGCCTCCGGAGTCATTCCCAAAGCTGATCCCGCTCGCGTTTCCGTTGGCAAATCCGAGTTGCACGACGGCAAACCCGGCCGACAGTGGTCCCGGAATAAGGCCGGGGTTCAGGTTGAAGGAAAGCGCGAACATCGAGGCCATGCCCGCGAACCAGAAGGCCTCGGGGCCCGGCGAGTCCATGGAGATGGTGCCGGCAGAGGCCGTGACGGGAAACGGGCTGGCCAGCCCTTTCGAAACACTCAAGCCGCCGGCTAGAACGAAGGTAGCGGTCTTGTCGCCCTTTTTGCCCCCAAAATCCGACGCCTCGTCGGTCACCATGTAGCTGCCGAGTGCGGTGAACGTCTCGAAACTCGCCGTTGCCATCCAGCCGCTCCAACTCGCTCCAAAACCCTTGAGTCGCATCAACACCATCCCGGCCACCAACTGAACGGCGGCCCATCGGGCCCACACTGACATCGTGACCAGCACCTCGGAGAGCGTCGAGAGGCCACTTGGATCCGTCAGCGTCGCAGGATTATTTTCCGCATAAACATATCGATGAAGGGTCTCCGGCATTTGCAAGACACCGTCAAAGGGATCTGTCGAAACGAATCGCCCTTGTGACGAGTCCATGTATCGTGCTCTCAAATAATGCAATCCGATTTCGCTGTCAAACGGTTCACCGGCAAACTCATAACGGTTGACTGTCGTTCCCAGCTGCTGATCCAGCCGGCCAAAGGCGTCATACGCGTATTGATCGGTAATGGCCCCCGATGCGTCGGTCAGAAAGCGGACACTTCCCAAAGCATCGGAATGAAAGATGGAACGTTGACCAGATCGATCCTGTGCGATGCGATCGACACCGTAAGTGTAGGTGGCCACGGCCGATCCGTCCGCCGCATATTCCGCCACGACTTGTGGCAACTGTCTGTTGGCATCCACTAGGAATCGCGTTTCGCTTCCATCGACGCGTTGCAAGACTCGAATACCAAGGGGATTGTACGCGTACTCAACGTCGGTTGTTGTCGCACCAGAAGACTGCGTGGCCGCCACGAGGCGGTTTTCCGCGTCCCATCGATAGTCCGTTCGATCTCCCGACGATTCCACGACGGATACCCTATTCCCGTTCGCGTCGTATTGATATGAAACGTCCAATGAAGGAGTCGCTTTTCGAATCAACCGATCGTTGTCGTCATATGTGTAAGATGCGATTCCCGTATTGGAGTCCAATTCGGCAATGCGATTCCCGACCGCGTCGTAAGTGAACAGAACACTTCTCTCAACCTGACCGGAGTCGATGACCATTTCTTCGACAAGTCGATCGAGGAGATCATACGTGTAAGTTGCGACGCGACCCGTAGCATTCAGTTCCGAAAGGCGATTTCCAACAGCATCGTAGGTGTACTCGAGAGATGCGATGACGTTGCTCGAGTCGTTCCGCGTGACGATTTGCGAGACTCGGCCGCGCAGGTCATAGCTGCGCGATTCAACCGATCCATCCGGCAGACGCGTTTCGATCAAATGCCCGGCAGCGTCATATGTATATGCAGTGAGGCCGTTCTCAGCATCGCGCACCGTCTCAATTCGATTGAGCGCATCGAACGTGTAGCTGGTCGTTCCGAACGGAGTGATGATGGAGGTTCGATTCCCACCTTGATCATACGTGTATTGAATTGTCTGGCCATCGGGATCATCTCTTCTGGTCAGGAGTCCTCGCCCGTCATATTGATAGCCGGTCTCTCCGCGGTCGTCGGTTACGGTTTGCAATTCTCCTCCGAGCCCATATGCAAAGTGGATGGAACTTCCATCATCGAAACTCTTGCTGACAAGCTGTCCATTCGTGTCATAGGCATACTCAATCCGTTCGTGACTAAAACTCTCACTGGCAACCATGTTACCGTGTACATCGTATTCCCAGGTCATACGTTGGCCGAGTGGCCGAGTCAGCGATATTCGTCGTCCAAGTTCATCATACTGCGTGAGCGTCTCGCGTCCCTTAGCATCGCGTATCAGAACTTGCCGTCCCAGTTCGTCATATTCGTATTCGGTGCGGTGCCCGGTTGCATCAATGACCGAGATCAGTAAATCACTCGTGTCGTACAGATATTCCGTCGATCGACCGAGTTCGTCGATCTGACGAATGATGTTCCCGTTTGCGTCGTATTCGAATCGACGATCCTTGCCGTCCGGTTGTATGATCGCAACCATTCGGTTCGAATCATCGTACTCAAATTCTACCCGTGCATGTAAAGCGTTTTCTTCGGCCGTGACGCGGTGGGCCGCGTCATATTCTCGAATGATCTCGCCACCGAGTGCATCTCGAATGACGATCAGATTGCCCGACCGATCGTACTCATATTCGGTCCGATTACCTCGCTCGTCCACCTCGGCAACAAGCTGCCCCTCAGCGTCGAGTTCGCGCCTCCGTACGGGATTATCCGTCACATCGGCCGGCGTGTCGTCCGGGTACGTTATGGCCAATGATCGGCCCATTTCGTCGAGTTCGAAAAGGAAGTCGCGTCCGCTTCGATCACGAAATCCGGTCAGGCCACCACCATTGTCGAATTGAAACCGTTCGGATGTCGAATCCGGATACGTTACTCGACTCGGCTGCGGATTACCCTCATAAAACAGCTCTTTACGTTGGTTCTGAACATCGACGTCCGCACGGATGTTACCTGACTCGTCATACTCCACGCTCCGACTGACGCCCGCTGCGTCGGAAATCGACACGATGCGGTCGTTTGCGTCAAACGTGTACACTGTTTTCACGCTATGGGTACCAGCGACGTCGGTATACGTCGTTTCGGAGGCAATACGGTTGTTATTATCATCGTAGGCGAAGACGGTGACGTGCCCGGCGGAATTCGTTACTCTAATGTTGTTGCCGAACTGATCGTACTCGTATCGCGTGTTGTTTCCGTTGCGATCCTTTTCGCTCAGAACATTTCCCTTTTCGTCGTAAGTGAACTCCCGCCGATGCCCAAGTGGGTCGATGATCGCTAAGGTATTCCCCTTTGTATCGATGTCGTACTTGGTGACGTTGCCGAGTTGTCCGGCGATTGCCGTGGGTCGCCCGAAGTCTCCGTAAGTATTTCGAATGACGGCGCCTTGCGGATCGACAACGACTGTTACGAGACCTCGCGAATCATACTCGAATCGCTTCGTCCTCCCAATTCGATCCGTCTCACTTATCTTGTTATTGTGCTGATCATATTGGCTCCGTGTAATTCGACCGGATGCGTCCGACGTGGCAACTCGATTTCCACGTGCATCGAACTCCATAACGATCTCACGGCCGAATGGGTCGACGGCCGTCTGCAGTTGGTTATCGGGATCCGGATGAAGCGAAATCGGCTTTCCGTTCAGGCCAACGACGGTGACTAGTCGCCCGTCGGCATCATATTGGGCGCGATTCATGGGCCGGTTCAGCGGATCAATGACTTCGTCCAGATAGTGAACCGGAGTCGCCAGGTATTCAAACCGTATGGCATTTCCTTCGCGATCGGTCACCTTGGCCAGATCGCCGGCCGCCGTGTATTCGTACTCGATGCGCTGGCCGAGCGGGTCGATTACGGCGGTGATGCGCCCGCGCGGATCGCGCTCGAATTGGATCTGCTTGCCGCTGCTGCTGACCACACCTTGCTCGCTGAACGTCAACCGGTTCTCGTTGCGGTCGGTGACACTCTGCAACTGGCCGCTGGAGCCGTCGATCCGGTACCGTGTGCCGTCGATGGTTTTCAGCGTGTACCCGCCGCCAAAGCCCGGCGAGGCCGGGTTCCACGGGATGTTCCCCGCCGCGAATAGCTGGCCATACGGGTTGACGAACAACTGGCCGCCACCGACCGAGAGCCGGTTCGTATTGCCCGGATCGGGCGTGAACCTCGGTGACGCCAACACGAGATTGTCACCGAATCCCGGGAGCACGCGGATGTCCGGGGTAAACGTCCAACCTATCCGCGACTGGCCCGGCAGGGTTACGTAAATCTTCGCCCCCACGCGCATCGGTGCAAAAATCCCGATGTCTTCCATGCCGGAGTCGGGAACGCTCACCTGCAGATTGGTGTCGCGGAAGTCCATCGACCAGCCGTAACCGAAATCGCCTTCCACGTCCGCGTTGAGCGAGTCGTACGTTCGGGTCACCGCGATATCGATGCCGTTAACCGGAATCGTCAGGTCCACAAAACTCAGTTGGAAGTTGCCCAGCTTCAGGTCACCCGACACGCCACAATTCTGCTCGACACGCTGGGTCAGGCCCGTGTCATCGCTTGCTTCCAGCCGCAGCACGTAGGCGCCGTTAGGCAACAGCGTCGGATCGAATTGGCCGAGCACGCCGTTTTGCACGACCGTCGTGCCGCTGCCGATCGCGGTGAACTCTTCGGACCCGTACGGCGCCCACGACAGGGTCCAGTCGCGCAGATCGTCGTCCTGGACCGAGCCGATGATATCGGTCGGCGCTGTCACGATGCCGTCCGGGGCCGGGGTCGCAATCGAAACCTTCGGCGCCGCCGCCTCGTCGACCGGGCCACTCGGCAAGACTCGAACCGGTAATTCCGTCGTGCCCTCGTTGCCCGCCGCATCCCATGCCTTGGCGACCAGTTTATAGTCGCCCGTCTTCGGGAACCGCATGATCGTATTGCCGTGTTCGTCCAGTGGAATCACAACCCCCAAAAGCGACAGCTCGAGTTCGGTGACACCAGCGTCGTCTCCCGCCGAGACACGAATCGCGATATCGCGATCGGTGTGGACGACCGTGCGATTCATCAAGATCGTCACGCGCGGCGGTTGTTGGTCGGTCGTCACGTCAATGGTAAACGACTGGGGGGTGGATTTTCCGGCGAGATCGCTAACCGCAATGGCGACGTCATGCGTGCCGAGGTCGGCTGCCGTGGTGGTCCAGCGAATGCGGCCGTGTTGATCAACGGTCATGGTCGCCGGTGCGGTTGTTAGCATATATGTCAGGGGATCGCCTTCCGGATCCGTCGCACCCAGATCGTACTGATACGTGCCGCCCACCGCCACCGCCGTCTCCGGCTGTGAGTGAATAACCGGCGGCGTGTTCGCTGCCAGGACGCGGATCTGATACGCCTGCAACGTCACACCGCCGATCGGGTCGGATGCGGACAGCGTGACCGCCGCTTGGCCGGCTTGCGCGGCCGCCGGTGTCCAGCGGATCAGGCCATTCTGGTCGACCGTCATGCCCGACGGCCCGGTGACGATGGTCACGGCGACCGCGGCACCTTCCGGGTCAGACGCGTCGACCTGGTATTGATACTCGACACCGGCCGTCGCCCCGCGCGGCGGCAGCGAACGGATCAGGGGCGGCCGATTCGGCAGCCCCGTGCCGACCTCGATCCGCCACGCCTGCAGCGCCACCCCACCGGCATGATCATCAATCCGCACGGTCACGTCATGGCCGCCTCGTTGCATGGGGTCCGGCGTCCAAATCAACTGGCCGGTCACCGCGTCGATCAGCATGCCCGTCGGCGCCGCGGCCAGGCTGTAGGCCAACGGATCCCCCTCAAGATCGTGCGTTTCGACCGCGTACAAATAGGTCGTGCCGACGGCCGCTTCGGTCGGCGGCACGGACACGATCACCGGTGGTACATTCGCCCCGCGGACGACCACCATGAACTTCTGCCGGGCCATGTCCCCCTGGGCATCGACCACGCTGAGCACCACTTCGTTGCCACCAAGCTGATGCGCCTGGGGCAGCCAGCGCACTGTCCCGCGCCGCGGGTCGATCGACATGCCGGCCGGGGCCTGTATCAGCTCAAACTGAACCGGATCATGATCTGGATCCTCAATGTCGACGTCGTAGGCATACAGATGACCCGCCGTTGCGGCCCGCAGCGGTGACGTCAAGATTATCGGCGGGGCGTTTTGGGCTCGGGAGCGCACGGTGAGCGTGAACGGTTGCGTCACGGTACCCCCGTGGCCGTCATCGACGCGCAGTTCGACAGGATTGTCGCCCACCTGATCAGCCGACGGCACCCAGTGAACGAGCCGGTCCGCATCGATGGTCATACCGCTGGGGGCGGTGACCAAGGTCGTCACCAGTGGATCTCCATCGGCATCGGTCACTTCCAGACGATAGTAGAACTCCTGTCCCAAGCCGATCCGCGCGCGCGGAACGGATTGAATCGTCGGATTTTCATTCGGCGCAACCGTCACAACATGAAGCACAAACTGTTGGCTCGCCACGCCGCCCCGTTCGTCCAGCACCGTCACGGTGACCGGGTGAGCGCCATTGTCCGCCGCGGTTGGCGCCCATTCGATGCGTCCGGTCAACTCGTCGATCGTCATGGTGCTCGGGGCGGGCGACAACCGATACGTAAGTGCGTCGTTTTCGGCATCTTGGGCAGCGACCGAATACCGGTACGCCGTATCGGCCACGGCCAGTGTATCCGGCAGTGAAGTGATAATTGGTGTGGTATTCGCCCGCGCGACCGTGATCGTGAAGTCTTGGATGTCGACCAGACTATGATCATTGCGGTCGCGCACGCGCAGCAATACTCGTTGCGGCCCCGCCTGGTTGTCATGCGGTGTCCACACAACGGTGCCGGTTTGCGCGTCGACGGCCATACCCGCGGGACTCACCGATAGGCTGAACTCCGACGCACGGCCATCCAAGTTGGCAACCGTCGGCTGGTAGTCGTAGCGGTGTCCGGCCTCGGCGTCGGTGGCTGGCGTACTTGTGAACATGGCAGCGCGCGGAGTGGCCGGTACTCCCGACTCGGTATTGATCCAGTCGATCTGTGCCTCCTCGCCTGCGGTAAGCGTCAGCAGTTGGGCGGCATCGGCCGGACGCGTCGGTTTCCAACCCGGCTGACCAACTTCGGCCACGCGATACTGTCCGGGAGGTAGCCCGTCGAATCGATAGCGGCCATCGCGATCGGTTTCCGTCGCCGGTTCGTTAGGATCAAGGACACCGTTTGCATTCTGATCGACGTAGACCGACCAACCGATCTGCCCGCGCAGTGCGACTTCGAATGCACCCTGGTTGTCGCTCCAGCCGGCGCTCTCCATGACCCCCAGGAACAGCCGCGTTGCACCGGCTGGAACACGAATCTGCTGGACAACACCGGCCTCCGTTTGTCCGTCGCCAATGAAGAACACCTGCTTCAGTTCCGGTTCCAACAAGGTGTAATTGATGCCGCCGGAGACGTTGCCCGAACTACGAAAATCCAGTTGTGCAGGCGCGGCAGTCGCATCCGGCGCCGCCGAATCAAGGAAGACGCCCATCAGTGACCCGAGCGGCGCTTCGGCATTCGCCAAACCATGAATGCCGCCCCATTGGTGACCGGTAAACCGATAGTTTCCCTTACTGAACTGTTCCCCGTCAGCCGGCGCTCCATCGGTTGCACCTTCAGTCGTGGCTACGTTGCCATTGGCGGTAAATGATACGAGTGTGCCGGGCGCGATCGGCAAGCCGACAAATCCAGCCGGGCTCTGACCCGGCGCGACTGAGGGTGCACCTTGACTGTTAGTGTGGTCAGAGGTCCCGTCGGGCATC
>CAYNDU010000271.1:0-8004 GCA_964395615.1 uncultured Pirellulaceae bacterium
TCGATTCCGCTAATGATAGCCGGCGCGGGAGACCTGGCCGGACCCTGAGTCGCAGTCGGCGGATCGACTCTGCGGGGAGTGAAGGACGATCCCTTTGCAAAGTTGACAGGGTTCTCGACGGCCGGATCGCGGCCCGGCACGTTTGCCGTGTTGGCCGATGGCTCGACACGTTTTATTTCGGCCGATATTGACCCGTCCGTTTTTCGTGCGTTGAGCACGATACATGGGGGCGAGTCGGTGGACAGCGATGCGATGGGCAGTCCCGAGATCGCGTTGCCGACCCAAAGGAAACGGTGATTTATGAAGTGCTCAACCGCTTTCAACCTTGATCAACAGCCCCAAGTGAATCGCTCGCGGATCTTGCACAGCCGAATTGGTTCCTGGGATGTCGTGAAACGGCGAGGCCGCTCCGTCCGGCGACAGGCGATCGAAAGCATTGGTTGGGGACGATGGGCGCGGGCGGTGGGCATGTTGTTGGCAATCGGTTTGGGCGGGCGTTCGGTGTCCGCCGACATTGTCATCTACAGCATCCCCAAGCTTCAGCCGCCGTTGGTCGTCATGTTGCAGGGCCAGACCAAGGTCCTGGCCGGCGGCACGATCAGCTATCGGCACCCCAAGTTCAGCTCTTCGCGGCTGATTCTGTCGATCGAAAACGCTCGCACCTACGACACGCTGAGTCCTCGCGAGCTATTTCGTCGTCAGCACCGGAAGGCGACGCAGAGTGGGTCGGGGGATCGCGTGATGGAGTCGGCGCTTTGGGCACTGAACCACGGGTTGATGGACCTGTTCTACGAAGCCGTGGACGACGCTCTCGAAATTGATCCCCAGCATGCTCTGGCCAAGTCGATTCTCGCGTTGCGCAAGAAAATGGACGTGCCTGTCCCGGCAACCGAGGATCAAAAGAACCACGTAAAAAGTACGGTCCCGCTCCGCAATATGCGGTTCGAGACGAGCGAACACTTTCTGTTGTATTGCGACACGCCAACCGAGCCGAGTCCACACCACAAGGACCCGCGTGCCCAGGAACGATTGGAACTCCTCGAACTGGTCTATCGCTCGTTCGTGTACCGTTTCGCCATGCTCGACGCGGCGATCGAGCTTCCGACCGAGCCGCTGCAGGTCGTGCTGTTCAACAACGAACCAGATTTTCGAGACTTCAGTGTCCGGCTGAGCCCGACGCTGGCCAGTGCGGCGGGCTTTTGGGATTCGTCAACGAACATCAGCTTCTTCTATGACCATGGGACGTCGGCCGAGTACCAGATGATCGCAAAAATGGCGCGCGATCTGCAGCAGATGAAGGATCGTTTTATCCGAGACAAAAAGGCCTACGCGCCGGGCGAAGTCGCCAAGTTCGCTCGGATGGCCGATACGATGGGACTGCTGGTGGAGATTTCTCAGGAAGATTCCGATATCGAGGTGGTTTCCCACGAGGTGACCCACCAGATGGCAGGCAATACCGGTCTGTTGCCTCGACGAGTCCGCGTACCGACCTGGGTCCACGAAGGACTCGCCACTTTCTTCGAGGCGCCGAAGGATGCCACCTGGAGCGGGATCGGGGCAGTAAACGAGACGCGACTCGAGTGGTTCCGGGGTCTGGCAAGTGACCGAGTGCATTCGAACATCGATTTCATTGCCAACGATAACATCTTCACTCAGGCAGGATCGCACGGTGCCACACTGCACGCATACGGTCAGGCCTGGGGGTTGACGCACTTTCTCATGAACGAGCATCCGGATCAGCTCATTCAGTTTTACAAGCGGCTCGGTGATCTCCCGCCGGACTATATCATCGGTCGCCCGACGCTGCTCGAGCTATTCAGTGAGTCGTTCGGCTCGGACCATAAGAAACTCGACATGCAATGGAAGAGTTACATGCGCGGCCTCAAAACCGACGTAGAAAAATTCATCCAAACAGCTCGCCGCTAGCTGACCGGGACTTCGGGTCGGTCAGACAGGGTCCTTCCGCGCGGCACGACCGTGCTTCTGGCACCATAGAGGGAAGAATGACTTCTTCCCGAATTCGCAGTGAATCTCCAACGCCGTCCACCGTCTCGTATTGGGCCGCTGCCCGTTACATGCGAGCTGTCGGCACGTACGTCCGTCAGTGCCGGTCCGTTGGCCGAAGGTCGGCAACGGCTGCCCGAAGCCGGGAAGTGTAAAGAGAGAGCAGCTTCTGAGTGTCCGTGGAGGAAAACCGCCGGGGATCGCAACGCACGTTGACCGTCAATGTCAGATTGTAGGAAAGGATCAGGAAGGTCGCTCGTGTTCGCGAACGCATGGGCGGGATGCCGGCCACCTCTTCAAGTGTCAGGTTTCCGCACACCACTCGACCGTCCCGATGCGGAAACCGGGCGGTAAAACGGCGAGTCGGGTCACCCAGGTTGGAGAAAACAACACTTGCAAGTGTTCGCGGCAATCGCACGACCGACGCCAAGAGACCGGGGACCGTCGCCGCCGCGGCCACCGTATCGACAAAACGCCTCGCCCGGTGACGGTGCTTGATTCGAGCTGTCTCGGCCCGGATCTCCTCGAGGTTTCGCCGAGCGTCTTGTAATTGCGCCGCGGACCGGGTGATAAAGGTGTAGCCGATGATGTTCGAGGCAGGGGTCCTGGCGTCCGCCCGACGTCGAAGACAGACCGGCAACATCACTCGATATCGTTGCCGACGTCCACCGGCCCTCCCGTTTGCATTCCAATCGCGCATCACGAGAAATAACTCGTGAAGCAAAAGATCATTGAGCGTGACACCCAGCCGGTCGGCAGTCTGGCGGAGCCCACGATGTTCTGCCTGATCAAACGTGAAGGAATGGATGCCGGGAAAAGGAGTTGCTTGCCCGTTGCCGTTTGCCTTCGTCGGCCGAAGCGGCGTGCAACCGCGCACCAGGATGTCATAGGCATGTGACAAGCTGGATCGAGCTTGCCGGCCGAACTGGCGCGACGTGGCAATCTCCATACAGCCGTGCGCCCGCAAACGGAGCCGGCTCAGATCGGCGGGTCTCAGATCGGGGTGCGGAATTTCCGGAGCGATTCGAGCTGAGTAGATGGCCAAGAGGTCGCCGAGAAACTGGTACGCACCGACGCCGTCGCAGCAGGCGTGGTGAAACTGCGTAATCAGTCGGACGCGCTCGGCACCCTGGCGGATCCAGATCCTCAGCCCGACCTCACGTTCGAGATCGATCCCTTCTCCATGCGGGCAATGTGCCGGTTTCCGTTCATCGCCCCAATCGACCGGCGGCAACTTCCCTTCGGCGGGGACCCAGCATGGCACATTTCTCTTGGCCGGTCGGATGTGCGAAGCGAGCAGCGGATGGCGGGCCAGCGATTCGGCCAAAGCCTCCTCGAATACGACGCGATCGATGATGCCCGAGAATACGAATTCAAGAACAAACGTCATCGGGTAGAGCGACTGATCGTCCGCCTTGAGCAGTTTTTCTATCGGACTCAGATGGAGAGGAAAGACACGTTGTCGGGAAGTCGTGTGCATCGGTAGCGTCGTCAATGGGTGTGCAATCGCAAGTGTCACGCAACAGTCAACTGCTACATGCTGTACCGTCCGCGGAAAGCTCCCCATCCACCGTCACCGGTCGTGAAACGCACCGGGGCCCGGCATGGCGCGACCGTCACTCGTCCCCATCGCCAACGATCGCGACATCGGCATCCAACACGCTGAAGATACGATCCGCATCGTCCCCGCCAACATCAAGACGGGTGCCCCACTTTATGACTCGCCGTTTAAGCCAAACCTCGCTGATTGTATCGAACGGCAGATCGACTGGCAACAACAAAAGGCTAACCGTTCACGGCCTTGGCCGTGAACGGTTACCATGAAGAAGCGTTTCCCTGCTATTGCTTTCTCTTAGGTGTTCGTCCGCGCGAGTGGAGTGCGGCTTTCAATCCGAGTTGCCGGACGGTGTGCTCGATCCGCGAACCGTTGCCGTGCGGTCAACCTCGTTCGGCGGATCGGCGCATCGCGTCGATCTCGGCGCCGGCCAGTACCTGGTCCACTCGGTCCAGCCAGTCGGCCGTTTGCGTTATGGGCCATTCACCACGTGGCACTGCACGAGGATCGTGCCGACCTCTCCCACCTGATACGGCCCAGGATTCGGCCGACGTCGACACCCTGCTCGTCGATCGCGTTTAGGTTACAATTAGCCTTCTGTGCATTTTTTTGACACCGGTCGGCATTCGGCACCAACATGGCTGACAGCGAGAATGATGATGATCGACTCGACCACCTCAATACACGTCTGCGCGATGGTGATTCGACCATAGCGCAGGAACTGGATCGGCAGTTTCGACAACGCTTGTGCGAGCTGGTCGACAAGCGGATGAATCAACTCTTCAAACGG
The DNA here is from genome assembly GCA_964395615.1 of uncultured Pirellulaceae bacterium. Classification (GTDB taxonomy): domain Bacteria; phylum Planctomycetota; class Planctomycetia; order Pirellulales; family Pirellulaceae; genus CAYNDU01. The sequence goes on from CAYNDU010000271.1 coordinate 4,350, forward strand.
CGACAGGACCCGGAAGACGTTGTGCAATCGGTCATGAAGTCGTTTTACGTCCGCGCTGCCAATGGTGACTTTCATTTCGAAAACCAGCAAGCACTCTGGAGCTTGTTGAAGAAAATCGCCCTCAACAAATTGGTCAAGAGGATCGATGCAGACTGCAGGGCCAAACGAGACATCCGTCGGGAAAACCTGATGGACGACATGAACAACCTGTCCGGTGTGAAAACCAGCCATGCCCAGGCCCGCTTGCTCGGCGACGTCCTTGAACAGACGCTTGCCGAACTTCCATCTCCGACGCCCGAGTTTTTCCGTTTGACGCTCTACGGATATTCGTTTGCCGAAGTGACGGAGATCGTCCTGCGCGACCTTCCCCCACCGTATCCCCAGATCCTGCAGTACCGGTTGCAGGGATTCAGCGAGCAGAGAATCGCGGAAACGATCGGTTGTGGTCGAGGTGAAATCAGGTACAAACTTGCACGGATGCAGCAACGCCTGGCGAAAATCCTCGGGAGCGAATTGTAGTCGTTGGTTGGCAGCTACGAATGACGGAACCATGCGTATGGACGAAGGAAGAATTCATGAAGACACTTTCTGGAAATACGTCGATGACGCCGTTGATGCGTTCAGCCGTTCCCAGGAGAAACGATGGCCAGCGGATCTGGATTCCTTTCTCCCCGACATCGACGGCCCGACGAAGCGCCAGGTGCTGATCGAGTTGATGAAGATCGATTTCGAACGAGGCTGGCGAGTCGAATCTTCCCGCTCGGTTGATACCTACATTCAAGATTGGTCGTGGATCGAGCAGGATTCCCCGTCGGTTTTCGAGCTGGTTCGGTGGGAAATCGAACTCCGAGCCGATGCAGGCGAGTCCGTGGAGATTTTATCCTGGATCAGACGATTTCCCGGTGTCGAAGCGCGTTTGAGAGGATTTGACGTTCCCGTCTGTCGAAACGGCTCGTCGGGCGAAGAGGAGTTCTCATTCACCGTTTCGACGCCCCTTCTGAAGTCCATTACCGGCCAGAAGGCTCTTCAAACAAAATGGGGCCGGTACCGGGCTCTTCCACGCGGGCACATGCTGGGAAGGTACTGCATCCAAAGCGTACTTGGGCGCGGCGGAATGGGAGTTGTGTACCTTTGTGAAGATGTCGATCTCAATCGTCTCGTGGCGGTCAAAGTCCTGCATCCCTGGATCATCGGACCGGCCAGCGACCAGTCTTTACTGAAGCAGGAAGCTCGGATCGCCGCTCAGGTCCGGCATACATCGATCGTTCCGATCTACGATTTTGGAACGGCCGAGGACGGGGCACAGTTCATCGTCATGGAGTATGTCGACGGGCAATCCCTGGCTCAGTACCTGAAAGACCATCAGCCGATTCCGATCGAAGACGCTCTCGAAATCGTGGCCCAGATCGCCGAGGGACTTCACGCGGCTCACTCATCCGGCTTCGTTCACCGGGATATTAAACCCGCCAATATCCTGATCGATCAAAAGGGACGGGCGCATCTGACCGACTTTGGTCTTGCCGTCAGTCATCGACAACGGGGGAAGGGAGATCAATCGGGGACCATCCCCTATATGGCACCGGAACAATTCAGCAGTCATTCCGACATGGATGAAGATAACCGGCCCGCCGATATCGCGTCGGACCTTTGGGCGTTGGGAGTCGTCCTTTATGAACTTCTTACGGGCAATCGGCCGTTTCGTGGCGAGGATGCTTCGTCGATCGAGCTGTCCATTTTGAATGACTCGCCGCCACCACCAGATATTCTCCGTCCCGGTATTCCCAGGTGGCTGAACCAGTTATACCGGGCCTGTCTGAGCAAAGATCCTGCGGAACGGCCGAACTCCGCTGCGGAACTCGCCGCACGATTACGTGCCGGCGCTAAACCATCGGGCGTGACAAACTCGCTGCCGCGGCTTTTGATTCCAGTTGCCGTCTTGCTGGTCCTGGTGCTTTCCATCGTGTACGTCCGGTCGCCCTGGATAACGGGTTCGAATGGCGGCCATTCGGATGACATCAGGCAGGATCCGAACAGCAGGACCCCCGGTTCGTTGGAGACGGCTTCTGTTGACGACGGAATCTGCCCCTGGCTGCGCGATAACTGCAAACTCGTGCTCTCGGTGAATACCGGCGAACCGATCGATTTGTTTGACGAACTGGAAACAGTAGATCGCAGCCAGTTGTTCACGATGCTGGAGTCCGACATCGTCAAGAACAAATTCTGGCAAAACAGCGAGTTCTTTCTCGTGTCGCCCCAAGTCAATGAGACGGCTGAACCGTTCCCCGACTGGATGACGTGGACCATGGACGCCGTGCCGTTTTACAACCGGTTTTCTCAGAAGTCGCATCTGCCCAAAGATATTGTTCGCTTTGACTCGGTGCTTCTTCCGCGAGAAGACCTCGGTCTGAAACTTCGTTTTGCCGTTCACCGGGACGGCCGTATCCAGATCGGCACGACGGGCATCGAGGGATATGACCACGTCCATTTACTGGCGCTAGCCAACACGGTGTCCGGAATGACAAACTTCATGATGCCGGATGGGGAGATGATGAATCGAACTGAGATCGATCGGCCGCTGGATGGCAACATTCAATTCGACGCCCGCTCGACCTGTCTGGCCGAATTCGCTGCGGCCGTTTACCGCGTGCTGGTCGGGTTACAGTCCCAATTTGATCCGGCAGCCAACCCCAAGCCGCCACCCGATATCTACGGTTTTCACTACGAGCTGAAGAATTACTTCGACCGACCGGTCACAATCGTTGATCAGCGGTTGTTTTTTCAATTGGCTCGTGATATGGAGAATACGGCGCGGCGCCAAAGCCAACTCACCGGGCCGATGGTCGACACATCCGTCGACGTCGCTCGTATGTCCAACCATTCCGCGTTCCCCATGGAACCACGATCGGCCATTTATGAAAAAACGGACATGGCGTTTTGGGCCCGGGACTTCAACGACGGCGATCCATCGCGGGACACTTGGAACTGCCGCCACGACGACGATCATCGCGAATTCGCCTATCATCGGATCAGTACGCGGTATCGACTTCCAAAGGTGTCGGCCGGCCGGGCGTCGGTATTGACGATTGGCGTAGGTTCCGACAACCGCAATTCGACCCGCGTGACGGTCCGGGGCCTCGATCCGATTCATCGCGACGATGAACCAGACAATGGCCGCCGCGGAACTCCTGAAGAATGGAATGCGCGCGGGACCAGCGGCCCGAGTCCCGATGACATTTCCCGCAGCGAGATTCATATCGACCGGGTGAATCGGGAGTTGGAGTTGACCGAATGGAATATCGCTGGTGCGCACGCCATATTATTCAATCGCCAATTCGACCTGATCGACATTGAGGCGATCCAGCAATGGTCGGTCGTGCGGCCGGCCTACCGGTTTGTATATCTGGGCGATTGGAGTGACGAGATGGTGGAGTCATCCGAGGCGGTCGCGGAGATCCGTTACGTCAAGCCCTTCGACCCCCGTTATCCGACTCCGAAACAGCATCAGCTGTTATCAGCTGAATGGGACTTGCTGGACCAACCCCATTCCGTGACCGCCGGTCCGAAGCCCTTCCCCCCGCGCATCCTCACCATCCCCCCATCGAGGAAGAAACGGGGACAGGTACATTTTCGCCGGTTGATTGAGCAAGATAGATAA
>CAYNDU010000272.1:0-4423 GCA_964395615.1 uncultured Pirellulaceae bacterium
TTGAAGGTGTCACTCTTCACAAGGTGCTGCGCGCGGTTTTCTAGACAAACCGTCCGCGACTCTTTTCGTGTGATCACAAGGAGGCGAAAGACGATCCGGCCGTGTTGGCCATGCGACTGGACTCGCCCCAGGTAGGAGGTCAGACCTTTCACGGAAACTGGAAGATCTTTTTCGATGCCCGGTTGTTGCGTGAGGGTGAAGTTCACCCTTTTGAGCTTTACAATTTGGCGGACGACCAAGGCGAAATGCGAAACCTGATCGATCGTTCCGAGCTTCAGCCGTTGGTAAAACACTTGAATGGGCTGGCGTTGCTCCATCGAAGCGCCGGCGGCCACCGCCTGGTGCCGCTTGTGGCGGAACGCCGAGTCGTGTTCGATTGGCAATCGGGCGGAATTGGTGGGGACGAGTTCGCTATGCGGTTCGACGGACAATCGGCCGGAGGCGTTTCGGTTAGTTCGAAGAACGGCGACGTGACAATGACGGTCGTTGGTGTCGTTGGCAAACGGGTGTTGTCACAATCGGCATTCAGCACGAATGCTCGAGGATTGGGACTCGACGGCGGCTCGGTCAAGCAGGTAGATCAAGGAGAAGGGCTGCTGATCAGTTTTGACCGAGCGGTGATACTCGAATCGGCCACGATCGTCGCCGGGAACGGTGCTTGTGGTGGGTTCTATCAGGTTGGCGAAGGCGATCCGTTGGCGATTTACTGCATTGATGCCGACAACGATTCTCGTGAACAGCAGGGGATCCTGAGCGACTTGGGCATTTTGACGGCCGGCCAAAAACTGAGGTTGGACAGCGGACGACAATTGGGCGTCGAAGCACCCGGGCAATGGCGGCTGGGCGGTTTGACGATCAGGCCATTAAGAGACCGAGGCCCCTGAGCAGCCGACGGACCGCCGACCATCCAGGGTTCGTTCAAGTTACCGATCGCGACAGTCTTCCATGGCCCGTGCCCGACTCAATTGAGAGATTCTGCCGGCGTCGGCTCACTTCTGTTTCGGCGTGGCAGTAGCTTTTTCGGGTTCCTGACGCACGGCCTCGGTGAACGCATTTGGGCCTCCCACGACGGGCAACACGATCGAGGTTGCATCCAGGTCGACCGTCAGTTTCGTTCCTGGTGTCGGCCAGAGTGTATAGTCTCGGTCACTTGAAAACACCATCAATCCAATCTGCTGTCCGGCCGGAATGATCTGATCGTCTGGTTGCAGGTCAAATGTCACTTGATAGAACCTGCCTGGAACCAACGGTTCACTTTCGGTCAGCGAGTCGTGGTTTTGCGGATCCGCCCAGCCACGAGTGATAATGTTGTCGTTCATCTTGGCATTTCGGGAAGCGTTCCATGGAAGCGAGACGAGCCAGATCGAGAGGTTAGCCGCCGGCTTGCTGCAGGCAATTTTGACGGAGACCTTGGCCGTTCCTGACAAGTGAACCGGTTTGGTCAACTGGGGCGTAACAAACATCAACCGGTGTTCGGTCCATTCCGCCTTTGCCAGGGCGGTCCCGCTGAACGAAAAATTATCGGTCAACGTCTCGGTGCCCTGGCCAGGTGGCCGTTCAGTGCCAAGCTGCCCCCACTCTGGAGCTCCGGCGGTGAGACGGAGTGTCACCGGCGCCGAGGCAGGGTTGGGATAATCTGTGTAGGGGGTTGGCTTATCCCGGTCCTTGCCTTCACGAACGATCCAGACACGTGCGTCCTTTTCGACTCCGTTGTCGACCCCGAACAGGTACCGTGTGAACCAACGGTTCATCATCTTCATCGGCGGCGGTCCGCCGTGTCCTCCTTGATGCATGAATAATTGCAGAGGAGCATCCTTCAATTTTAGAGCCTGGTAGATCCGAGTGCTGTGTTCCGGCACGACATTCCAATCGTTCCATCCGTGGGCTAACAGGACGGCAGCCTTCAGTGGGCCTAGATCATTGAGGTAGTCGCGCCCTGACCAGAACGAGTTGTAATCACCGGTTACTCGATCAAAGCCGTCGGCCATTTCCTTGTCGCGGATATTGCAATCGCAATAGTCGCGACGTGATGGATTGCCACTGTGGATATAGTCGTAAAGGTAGTCAATGTCCTCGCCCAGGTAGCCAAAGGGATGACGGATCAATCCGTTGGTGCGATAGTAGTGATAGTACGATGTGTTGGGAGAGACCGGGATAACGGCTTCAAGTCCCTCGACACCGGTCGTCGCAGCAGCCAGCGACAACGTCCCGTTATAGGAAGTGCCGGTCATACCGACCTTTCCCGTACACCAGGAGGCCGTGACCTCTTCGTCGCCGTCAGGAGTCGTGTAACCGTGTGCCCGGCCGTTCAGCCAGTCGACAATTGCCTTGGGGGCCAAGGATTCGTTGTCACCGCCCACCGTGGGACAGCCCTGCGATAGCCCGGTGCCGGGCGAGGACGAGTGGACGACGACAAAGCCACGAGGGACCCAGTCCTTTACGTGCGACTTTGTAATGATCGGGCGCACACCCTTTCGCTTGATTTCCGGAAAATGACGGCGTTTGGGGGGCGTGTCACCCAGCTCGTGCCGAGTATTCCAGAAGAACTCTCGTGATTTTGAGCCGGTGCCGGCGAAATAAGGACTCGATACGTAGATCACGGGGAGTTTGATTCCCGCCGTCTCGGTCTGCCGAGGGCGTGTCACATCGACGTGCATGCGGTCTCGTTTCTTGTCGCCATCCGAGTCGAATTCGGTTTCGACCCACAGGTCATGCCGGATCCACAAATCGGGGTCTTGAAAAGCGGGGATGACCTGAGCCTGACCGTCCTTGACGATGGGAACTTTCAGCTCAGGCTCTTGCGAGTTGGCCGGAATGTGTAACGCGTGCAAGAGGCCGACGATGGCGATAAGGCATACGGGAAGGCGGCTGAGTGTCGTGGATCGAAGTGGCATGTTCAATGGTCTGCGTCCTGTTGATAAAGTCGTGGTGCGGCCCGTAGGTCATGATGTCGCAGGCGGTTCCCTCAGGGTTGATTCAAGAGCAAGTGTTTCCAGTCGTCAAGGTGTGAGGAGTCGTTTCAGGGCGAGTCGGCGCGGCCGATCTGTACGTCCTGTTACCCGCGCAATTCGTTGGATCTCAACACGCACTTACGGCTGATCCACATCGGTGCGTTCGTACAACCACACAGAGCCGTGGCGTACATACTCAGGCCGATCACCCAGTCCGCCAGAGACCCAGGCGTACGAAGCCAGGTTCTGCCATTTTGCGAGTACCTGGCGATATCGCGCAACTCGTTCGGATCGTGTTTCGTTTTCGGGCGGACGGCAAAGGAGTTCGAAGCATTCGCTTCTTGCGTCGAGTGATTTTGTTCGCGCGACATTCAAATCTTCTACTCTCCGATCACCAAGCGTATTCTTGACAAATGCGTGATCACCCAATAGTAAATCGAGACGCCCATCACCGTTCATGTCGGCCGCGCAAATCGCTTGAGGGCGATGGGGACCCTTGCCCACCGGATCGAAGACTCGCGAATTCCAGTTGTCACGAGCGACGAGGACCCTCGGTTCGTCCAGCACGGGGGCTCCGGACTCGCTGGTATTGCGATACCACACGATCTCATTGAGTCGCCCGGCCAGAAGATCATCCCTTCCGTCTCCATCCCAATCCGCGACGAAGGGTGCAACCATTCCACGATGAAATCGCCTGCCATTTATTTCGATGCGCACAGCATCACTGTAAATGGGGGCCGCGTTCGTTCCGTGATTGCGTATCAACAATCGAGCGCTCTTGCCGATGATTAGATCTTGATGCCTGTCGCCGTCCCAGTCGTAAACGAACACGGTGGAGTTGTATCGAGGGAGACCGGTCAACGGCCCCTTATCGTCTTGCAGGATCTCGCCTTCAGAAAAAGTGCCATCCGGGAGACGGCGAAACAGGAAGAGTGCGCCGCCACAAAAAGACCCGGTCAGCACGTCGGTCCTTCCGTCTCCGTCATAATCGACAAGTTGTGGAGTAAATCCAACAACGCAGCCCACTGGTACGGCGGCAATTCGCCCATCGGCTACAAACCAAGAAAAACTTCCGAAACTCGGCTGATCATTGGTGCCTTCGTTGCGGTAGATCCGCAATCGTCCATAGCCGGATTGCCCGACGAGCAAATCGTTCACACCGTCTTCGTCGAAGTCGCCCACAAACGGTGCTGCAAACCCATCTACATCGATAGGTCTTCCGTTAGCGCATATGCGGGTCGGTGTTGCCAGGTCGTCCGATCGGAACTCGATGCTTGACTCCGTTGAAGAGAGGGTCGGATCGGACGCTCGCAACGGTTGAGTCCATGGCAGCAACACAATCAGTCCGAAGAGAATCCAGTTCGTCCAATGCAACGACTCAGATAATGTCCCCATCATCGCGTTCCCCTTCGTTGTGGTTAAGAAGGAAACTCCGGGGTGAAGCCGGCCCGATGCGCCGTTCAGACTCGGGC
>CAYNDU010000272.1:4523-7941 GCA_964395615.1 uncultured Pirellulaceae bacterium
GTTAAGAAGGAAACTCCGGGGTGAAGCCGGCCCGATGCGCCGTTCAGACTCGGGCCAACGCCTATCTGCCTCCATGTAGATTATAGCAAGTTTCCGGTAGTCGTCGCAGGTGGACGCTCGTTGAGCGCGGGCGGAGTATAACCGTCCGCGGTTCGATAAAATCGGGCAGCAAATCCACTCGCTTGGTACGAATCCTCTCGGTCGCCTGATCGAGAGTGTGGTAGGATAATCGAGGAACTGGGACCGTCTGCTGGGGTTCAATAGGGGACCGGTTCTTGTGACGCCGTAGGAGATGCTGAAATGAGTAGATGTTCTTGGGTTTTCTGCCTGATTGTTGGAGTGACCGCGTCGACTGGGTATTCGGAGGAGTCGAGGTTGCTGTCCGGTGGCAAGAACCGGTCGACGGGCCAAGCCGCGGAGCCTGTTGCTGTTGCTCGTCCGTCGGCAAAGGTTGAATCGGATAGGCGACCTGATCGGCAACGGGTTGTTTATCGCGTCAAGCACTTGCCTGCGAAGGATTTGGCGGGCGTACTCGAAGAACTATATCGCAGTGAACAAGCCGCTGATCGTGGCGGAAGACCTGGCAAGCGCTGGCCGGGGATAACGGCACATTCCACGACAAACAGTCTGGTGATCAGCGGATCGAAGCAGACGGTGGCCGATGTCGTGGGAATGGTCGAGGCGCTCGACCGTCGCCCGGCCCGAGTTCATGTGAGAGCGCTTATTGCGGAGTGTTCAGGCGAGAAGGCCGCGTGCAAACTGGCGGAGCTTTCCGACGGGGCCGAAGAGTTGACCGTTGATTCCCTGGCCGAGGCGATCGCTAATCGACCCGACGTCCGATTGTTAGAGTTGCCTCAATTACATCTGATCGACAATGTACAAGGGACCGTGCATTTTGGTGGTCGAGAGCCCAGGATCACCGGCACGTCGATGGGGCCGGGAGGGCAGACCCACCAGATCACGTACGAGAATGTCGGGATGATCCTGGTGGTCACGGCGAGAACCAATCCTGAAGGACGCATCACGCTGGACGTCAAGCTAGAGAAATCGAAGTTTGGCCCGAACGATGAGAGCACGCCGATCGCCGTTCGGGCGGGCAGAGCCGTAGGAGTTCCAGCCATCGAGATTCTATCCTTGAATACGACGGTCGCTGTAGAAAGTGGTCGGACCGTGCGACTAGTGTGCGCGAACACACAAAACGAAACGGGCAGGACAGAGTGGATCCTCGTCATTTCGCCAACCGTTGAAGAACGGCCGTAGGGCGAGGCAACGTTCGATTCCCGGCAACTGACATTACGGAAGAGACGAGAATATGAAGACACTCTTGGCGATGATCGTAGTGGTCGCATTGGTCGAACCGTCGTCCGCCCAACGCGAGGCAGCTCAAAGAGAGTCCGCGCCTGCCGATGTTGAACGCGCGCGTGTCGTCTACGTGCCTCGACACTTGCAGGCTGTCGATTTGGCCAACACGGTCAATACCGCACTCTTGCAGGAATCGAATGTAAGCACGTCAACGAATCGGAATGTTGTCCGAGCGGCGATTGTACCTGAACAGCTTGGGAACAGCGTGATTGTGAGTGCTCCGAAGGAGGGGATTGAGCGAGTCCTTGATCTCGTCAAGACGCTGGACCAGAAGCAAAGGATGGTCGCGATCGATGTGCTTTTGGTCGAGGTTGCATCCGTTACTCAGAAAGAGCGGCCCGAATTGCCAGCATCGTCGGATCAGACGATCACCCAACTCGTTGAGCAACTTCGCAGCCGGCCTGGTTTGCGGATTCTCGATCGTTGCCAGGTCAACGTGCTTGGCGGGCACTCCGTTCAGTTCAGCCTAGGCGGGCGTGTCCCTCAGATCAGGGAAAGCCGGACAGTAGCTCGAGGCGGGCAGGCTAACTCGGTTGCCTTGGAGGACGTCGGTATAACATTGGGACTGGCCACACGCGTCAATCCCGACGGACTGGTAGCGGTAGCCATTGATTTCGAAAAGAGCCATCTTGGCCCAAAGGAAGACGGAGTCGTAGTCGCCGCCCCGAAGAACGGCGAGGTTTTGAAAACATCGCCCGTCAGAACGGTTAAGACCGAGACCACACTCAGTCTCGCCAGGGGAAGGACCACAGTTGTGGGTGGTATGATCGTGAGTCGTGCGTCCGGACCCGTTGAACTGGTTCTGATCGCATCGGGTGGCATAGTTCCATAGCCCGGGCGCATCGAAGCCAAATTCCTGGCAATCGCTCATCGTACGTGCATGGATTTTTCTCCTTCGATCTACGAACATGCGGCTCAGCTGATTGGGGTGACTCCCTGGGAGGCATCACGAGATGGCGAGCTGTTATTTCGCGCTCACGCCGCTGCCTACCGTTTCTACCGGCACCATCCGATTATGCCGGGAATTGACATTTATAACCTCGAGGCGGAGGCATACGGTGGCCGCATCGAGCGACCGACCGGCAACGGCATTCCGGCAATTTCCGAATCGGCGATCGGCGCGACGGCACAAATTGCGGAACTGCCGCCTCTTGATCCTCAACGCGACGGTCGGATTCCAATGCAAATTGCCGTGGCCGAACGGCTCCGCGATACGTTTCCCGGGGCGAGCATTCGCGTTCCGGTGGCAGGTCCATTCTCGATCGCCAGCAACTTGCTGGGATTCGAGACTTTGGTCATTGATTGTGTGATTGATCCGGATCGGGTGGCTGCATCGCTGATGCATCTTGTTGATGGCCAGCTTGCATTCGCCCAAGAGATTCAATCGAGGGGACTCGACGTCGCATTCTTCGAATCGGCGGCCTGCCCTCCCATGCTTTCACCGGACCAATTCCGCGCGGTGGAATTGCCGGCACTGCAGGCTGTGATGAAGGGGATCGGCGAGATCGTCGGGCACGCGGTGCCGTGTATTATCGGTGGCGACACGACACCGATTCTCCCAGCGATGTTGGAAACGGGTACATCCTATTTGATTTGTCCTTTCGAAACGGATCAGAGCGCCTTTCTCAGTCGAGTGGCCCATCGTTCGGACGTGCATGTGCGAGTCAATTGCGATCTGCGTATTATTGCCGGTGGCTCCCGATCAGAGATTCGGGCCGAAGCCGACCGCGTAGTCCGCCTGATCAGCGACCGTCCCAACACGTCATTTGGTACCGGCGCTCTGCCTTATGAAACGCGTCCCGAGAACGTGATCTTTCTGACCGAGTATCTGAACACCAAATAACCACCAAATAACCAGACACTCTACCCCAGGAACGGTCGCGAACGGTCGCGGGGCACGGAAAACGTGTCGCGGAGCGTCGGCGCCGGACCGCGTGGGGATCTCCAACGCAACCGAAGGCGTTTGGCAACAAGTGGAGAGGAACTTTAGCCGTCAGATGAGGCGCAGAGGGGCGGACGGCGCGCAGTGCGAAAGCACCCGCGAGTTTTTTGGAGA
>CAYNDU010000273.1:0-1818 GCA_964395615.1 uncultured Pirellulaceae bacterium
CGCCTGACCACGGACTCCGGCCGGAACCACTGCGTCCAACACCTGCCCCCAGGCCGCCAGGTAGTAATCGGCCATCCAGCGAGTCAGCCGGATCATGGCAGGGGACAACAGTATCTGTTCGTCCAGAACGGCCGACACATCTTTGAGCCGTCTGACGTCGGACGTTTCCGTGCGAACGTCCACGCAGTAGCCGACACGCTTGCGGTTCCCGCGACCCAGCGGGACGCGCACGCGAACGCCCGGTTGAACCGCCGATCGGAGTCGGTCGGGGACCCGGTAGTCGTACGGGCCGTACGGAACTTCGGCGAACACGACCCGCACCACCGCCTGCTCCTGCAAGTCGTCCAGCTCCCAGGGAGCCGGCTGCGTGTCGAATAACTCTCGCTGTCGCTTGGCCATGCCCTTCGGTTTCGCTCGTTGTCGTCCGTCGACATCCAGGCTCCGAGCATCCGCATCCGCTGCACCAATCATCCCGGCCATGCAGCCGGTCCAATGAGCTATGAGCGGTAAAGCTGCCGGGTCTCGATGTACTTCTCCACGGCGCGCGGTAACTGGTACCGGATGCTCTTCGATTCTGACACGCGGCGACGGATGGCCGTGCTGCTCAACTCCACCAAGGGCATCGTTACCCGGAACTGACGGAAATACTCCAGCCGCTCGGCCGTCGCCGAGCCGATCAGCCCATCATAGTCGGGATCCGATGATCCGACACGGGAGACGGCCACCGGAACGGCTAATTCGCATATCTTCTGCGGTTCCTTCCACGATGGAAGATCCGCGAGCGAATCAGCACCCAGCAGCAGAAATAACTCCGAGCCCGGATGGTCCTCATCGATGCGCTGCAGAGTCTCGAAGGTGTAACTGATGCCCCCCCGGTCCAGTTCCAGAGGAGTGGCACGCAGTTTCGGGTGCCCGGCGACCGCTAACTCCAACATCTCCATGCGACAAGAGGCTGGGGCGGCCGAGTTGGGTGGCTTGTGCGGCGACGTGGCCGCCGGCATTATCCAGACCTCGTCGAGCGAGCACTCTTCGAGGCAGAATTCGGCCAAGAGAAGGTGGCCATAGTGGACGGGGTCAAATGTGCCGCCAAAAATTCCCAAACGTGCCATGCCGAGTCCTTCTTGGGAGCGGCCGAACGATGGAGTCGCGGTCGGTCGCCGAGTGTCCGAACGCCCGGCAAGCAACGGGGAAGCTCTCGATTCCCTACGCCGCTCGACGACCTGTGTCCAACCATTGGTTCAGGGCCGGTGACAGGTCCGCCAGAAAGATGGCCGGATCAGACTCCAGGACCAAGCGCACCTGCTCGAGTTGCTCAGACGCATTCATCGCCAGATCCAGAAAAAGCCATTTCTGTCCACTATATTCACAGACTCCGCCCCCTTGCCCACCTAACCACTCCTGTCGGGCTCGATAACCCAACCGCTCGGCACATGCCAGCGCCTGCTCTAATAAATCGACCGTGTGCATCCCTGCGTTCCTCCAACCTGATACTCGTTCTCGGTCCGATTCCGGACGTGGTGCGGATTATACTGCCTTCGGTTTCAGATGCCCAGCTCGGTTCGTCGATAGAACTCAAAGACCTAAACAGCGATGAGAAAACGAGTTAAGCCGCGGCTGCAGGGAAAAGAAATCCGATCAACCATGTTGCGGCAAACAGGTTAAGCTGGGCCACCCGCGTCAGGAGCGGCGACCCACAACGAGTCGCCACGGCGTCATCAACACAGCCCCATCAATACAGCGTCATCAAAACAGCGTCAATCAGAACAGCGTCAATCAGAACAGCGTCAATCAGAACAGCGTCAACCTATACGGCGAAGC
>CAYNDU010000273.1:1918-7925 GCA_964395615.1 uncultured Pirellulaceae bacterium
ACAGCGTCAATCAGAACAGCGTCAATCAGAACAGCGTCAACCTATACGGCGAAGCACCCGCGAGCGGAAAGGCGAAGGATTCCATGTCGCATGGACGTCAGCAACCGAACGAGCACCCAGGGGAGCAATCCGCTCCAACGCTCGAACAGCAAGTTGAGATATTAACACGACAGTTGCAGCAAGCACAGAAGATGACCGCTCTGGGGGAACTGGTCAGCACGACGACGCACGAGTTCAACAACGTTCTGATGACCGTGATCAACTATGCGAAACTGGCCCTGCGCACGCGTGATCAGGCGGCTCGCGACAAAGCCCTGAATAAGATCCTGTCCGCCGGACAGAAAGCGGCCCGCATTACGAACTCCATCCTCGGTGTGGCTCGAAATCGCACCGACACCATGGAGCCGACCGATCTGGCCAAATTGATTGACGACGCGCTCGTTCTGCTCGAACGTGAAATGAACAAGTATCGAATTTCCGTTGAAACGAGCTTCGAGCCCGTTCCCCAGACGGTCGTCAATGGGAACCAAATCCAACAAGTCCTGCTCAATCTGTTGATCAATGCCCGTCAGGCAATGCCCAATGGCGGTCGTCTGTTGATCAAATTGTCCCACGACCCTGATCAAGGGCTCGTCATGCTTCAGATTCGCGATACGGGGACCGGTATTCCTGCCGACAAGCTGCCCAGGATCTTCGATTCGTTCTATAGTACCAAGAGCGGGCCGGATGAAACGGGCAAGGGAGGAACGGGGCTCGGCCTGGCCTCGTGTCGTCATATTATTGAAGCACACCAGGGACGCATTCGCGTCCAGAGTTCCGTCGGCAAAGGAACGGCGTTTACGATTCTCCTACCCGCGGCGCCCGCACCTAAGTCGACTGCCCCGATTCGGTTAGGCGTCCCCACTGCCGTCCCGACCCCGACGTCTACCAACGCCGGGTCGCCATCGGAGTAATCGGTGGCATGCGCCGAGCGCCGGTACGCGGATCGGGAGCCATGCCAACCGAACGTCGGACGCCGGTCACAGGACGGCTCGAGACACGGGAATACGAGAAAAGCCCTATCGCTGGCCAGCGGGACCGACTCGACCTCGCTCACCTGTCACTGATTGAGCGTGACGCCCAGACGACCGCGGAGCTCGACCAGTATTCGCTGTTCCAGCTGCAGATCGCGGCCCATGGGGATCCAGCCAAGAGTGGTTGGAACGGCCTGCTCGGTTGCCTCCGGTCGCACGATGGTCCCGTCGTGTCGAAGCGAGGCGGCATCGGTTGCCGCGTACTCTGGTTGACTCACGTCCTCAAGTTCCTTGAACACCATCAATTCCACCAGAAAACCGCCATCCGTTTGAGGCATCACGCGGGCCACCGCCCGACGTCGGATCGATTGAAACGTGGCATACCGGCGTTCAAACCCCTCGGTCGAATCGCTCCGCCACGGCTCGAACATCGTGCTGCCCGGCAATGGCAACGTCTCGACGCGCCCTTCCGTTAGCACGCCCCCTATCATGCGGACGCGCTCTTCGCGAACAATCCGAAAGTAATTGTCCACCGTATCAACCAACTGGTTCCAAAGAAACTCCCGATCGCTCAGCGGGACGTACATCGGGTTATTGGCCAGCGGAGCTTGTGGATCGACGGCGTAATCCATACCGCCCGTCGAGCCGTGATGCAGGCCGCATCCGGCTAGGACGACGATCAGTATGCTTCCCAGGGTCCGACCCGTCATATCAGCTCGCTCTGCGTTTCCTGCCCCACTGGGGCGTTCAAATCGGGGCGGTAGTTTCGGCCATTTCGCGATCTTCGACAAGTCCAGCTTTGCGGAAAACTGGGTGGTCTGGAGAGAACGGCGAATATTTGGCCCATCCGCCGCGACAGGACGATCGTCCAAAACGGCCCGATTGTCGAAAATCGAGTGCTCCGCGGAACTTTTCGTTGCCGTCGGGCGTCTTACCCTCAGCAGGAACCGACGTCGATGGCAGCCAGTCGCGCCGCCGCAGATATGCCAATGGACCCCGCGGAACGACTCCGGCTGAACGAACCATGAAGAACCGGACGACCCTTTCACGGTCGTCGCATTCGAGGAGGTGCGTGATGAGCCGCAACGCTCTGAGAGTTCTGGTTGCTTTCTTGTGGGCCTCTCTCACGGGCCTGGTGGTTTTCCCCAGTCTGGTCGTCGCTCAGGGTGTCCTGGTTGATGTGCGAACCGACCACCGCTACCGGTTGCCGCGGCCCATCATACGACCACCGCACACCGTGCCTCGGCCGATTCCCCAATCGTATAAGGTGCAGGAGTTTTCGGTGCATGCCACGCTTGACGATCAGGTAGCCAAGGTGCAGGTAACCCAGTCGTTTGTTAACACGGGTAGTCGGCAGATGGAAGTTTCCTTTGTGTTCCCGTTGCCGTACGACGGGGCCGTCGATTCCATGACATTGATGGTAGACGGAAAGGAGTATGCGGCTCAGCTCCTTAATGCTCAACAGGCGCGCAGTGTTTATGAGGGTTACATTCGCCGGAACCAGGACCCTGCCCTGCTGGAGTGGATGGGTACGGGCATGTTCAAGACGAGCGTCTTTCCGATTCCGCCGGGTGCCAAGCGTACGGTGACCATTCAGTACAGTCAGATCTGTCGTAAATTCGAAGGGCTGACGGATTGGGTGTTTCCGTTGAGCACGGCCAAATTTACGTCGCACCCGGTTGAAACAGTCGGCCTCGACGTAACGGTTCGCAGCCAGGTTCCGATCAAGAACGTCTATAGCCCGTCACACTCGGTGAAGATCAAGCGTCCTTCGAAAACGACGGCCCGTATTACGTACACCGGACACAATGAAATCCCGTCGTCTGATTTTCGACTGCTTTACGACATCGGAAAACGGAAGGTCGCCGCCAGCCTGTTAACGTATCGACCAGATAAGAACGACGAGGGGTACTTCTTGCTGCTGGTCAGCCCGGACATCGAACGATCCGAGAAGAAGGCCATGCGAAAGACGGTCGTCTTTGTCGTCGATCGGTCGGGCAGCATGACGGGAAAGAAGATCGACCAGGCCAAGGGTGCGCTGCAGTTCGTATTGAACAATTTGCATGAAGGCGACCTTTTCAATATCGTGGCCTACGATAGCTCGATCGAGAGTTTTCGGCCCGAATTACAACGCTATAACGATAAGACGCGTGACCAGGCGCTTGGTTTTGTCGAGGGTCTCTATGCCGGCGGCAGCACGAATATCGACGGCGCCCTGCATACCGCGTTGGACCAACTCAAAGATGACCGCAACCCGAACTACATCGTCTTCTTGACTGACGGATTGCCGACGGCCGGCGAGCGAAAGGAATCGAAAATCGTTGACAATGCCCGCTCGGCAAACCAGGTGCGCGCCCGCATCTTCAGCTTCGGCGTTGGCCACGATGTCAACAGTCGGTTGCTCGATCGATTGTCCCGGTCCTGCTTTGGGCAGAGCCAGTACGTACGTCCCAACGAGGATATTGAGGAACATGTGTCGAAATTGTATCGCAGGATCGGTACGCCGGTGATGGTCAATTTGAAAATCGCGGTCGACCTGGATGACGGCCAATCGGAAAACGGCCCGCCCATCAGCCGCGTCTATCCTCGGGACGAGTACGACCTTTTCGCCGGCGATCAATTGGTCATGGTCGGTCGTTACAAACGATCCGGCCCGGCGAAGATCACGATCAGCGGCACAGTTGATGGTAAGAAACAGTCGTTTCAGTTTCCGGGAAAGCTGGTCAAACATTCGAACGACGACTCGCAGGCGTTTATCGAGAAACTTTGGGCCATTCGACGGGTCGGTGAGATCATTGATGAGATCGATCTGCATGGCAAGAACTCGGAACTCGTCAATGAACTCGTCGCGCTCGCCACGCACCACGGGATTCTCACTCCCTACACCTCGTTCCTGGCCGACGACCGAGTCAACGTGCGCGATCTTGCGGAGAACGCCGTCCGGGCCGACCGGGAGTTGCTGTCCCTCCAGCAGCAGAGCGGCGGATCGGCATTCGGCCAGCGTTTGGCCAAGAGTGACATGAAACGGGCCCAATTGGCTGCCCCCTCCAACTCGGCCGATCAGTTCGGTTTCCGGTTCGGCAGTCCGGCCGGCGCTCAGGCCGGCAGCGGTGCCGGGGCCGCCATGCCCGGTGCCGGAGCCGGAGCTTCCGCGGCTGCCCCAGGGGGACGCGCAGCAGGAGGAGTGTTGCGTCGAGGTCGACAAACGGCCACTCAACCTGCGGCGGACGCCACAGAGGGCAAGACCAGTTCGCGCCGCATTCTGAATGTTGGCAAGAAAACATTCTATTGGACAAAAGACCGATGGGCCGATTCGCAACTTACCGACTCGCTGGAAAAGAAAGCAATCAAGATCAAGCGGTTTTCCAAGGAGTACTTCGACCTGGTCAAGGTCCACGGCTCGACGTTGGCCAAGTACCTGTCCGTCGACGAACCGGTTACGCTTGTCCTCGACAAGCAAGCGTATGTGTTTGAATAGACTCGGCGGATCCCCGGGTCACGCGTTCGATGGTGAGCGCGTGACCATGGGCGTAACGGCGAGGCGCCTGTACGTACGGTGGGCGTGAGGTCATGACCATGGGCGCGCAGGCGAGGCGCCTGTACGTACGGTCGGCCGTATTCTTGTGCCGAGTGTCTACGATCCGTAGCATCCCTACAAACGGCCCTGGATCCTCCAATCGCGGCGTCATCCGCCGCGCCGGTATGCTACGATTCTGTCGTCGGCAGGACTTCCCATCGAAGTACCGGGGATCCGTGCCCGTTCGCTCCCGCATCCGTTAGCACCCATGGTTCATTGCCCGTGCCAAAGAAACGCGCTACCCCCGGTTCTCGACGCAGGTCGCAGCCGGTCGACTCGCTCGAGCAAGCGGCGTCGGCCGTCGAACAGGCACAGCTGGTCCTGGAACAGGCCGAGGCACGCTATGCATCCCTGCAACAGGCGTCGGACGAGTCGTCCGAGGGGGTCGAACCGACAATAACGGATGTGCTCGACGGCACACTGGCCCTGGTGCGACGATATCCGGGCCTGGGGATCCTCGCATCCGGTTTGCTGGGCTTTCTGTTGGGACGTGGGTCACGCCACTGATGGGTGGAGCTGATAAACAGCGTACGGGATTCCTATGGACCGCGATTTCGCCATACAGAGTTGCCGACTACGACGGTCCGTTGCCCGTTCGCGACGACGTTTGGACCGTCACGCGATGCGATGGACCGGTGGCCCCTGGGTCCGACCCGACGCATCGAATCAGGCAACGCAACCGAACGCCGGTGTTTTCTCGATCATTCGTTTGCTCGCCCTTTTGAGCGGTCGCGGGCGCACTGGTCTGCCGTCGGATCTGGCCTGGCTGGCGTTTCAAAACACCGAATGGCGCCGAGCGCTGCGCAAGATCACGCGTCAGTTGACGGTTCTCGCCCGACAATCTCGAAGCCGACGGTCTCAAAGCCGGTCTCGTCGCAGCCGCTCGGAGAATCGGCATGACTGAACACCGCGAGACTCGCTCCTTCGGCACTCAGCCTCCCTTGATCGAGGACCTGGCCGCGGCCTTTGACGCGCGACGCGACTTGGCTCGGCTCGAAGTCCGCCACGATCTCGGTCTGCTAAGGCATTTTGCGCGGCGAGCCGGATTGGGCATCATCCTGATCGTGGGCGGACTACCGCTCGTTCTGGTGAGCCTGGCCAGTCTGCTCGCCTCGACAACAACGTGGAGTCTGGCGACCTGGTCCGTTCTGCTGGCGGCCGTTTTCTGCCTGCCTGGCCTTGGGCTAGTGTGGTTCGCGTGGCGCCGTCTGCGGCAGAATGTTACGGCACTCCAACAGACGCGTGAGGAACTGCTCGAAGATCTCGCCTGGCTCAAGGAGTGGACCGGCAACAGGGGGCCGTGAGTCAACGTCGTTTGCCTCGGGTCTGTCGGCCAAATTGTGGCCACGGCAACTGGAAAAACGTTTCTTTGACAACCGAACGCAGCATGGCGGCGGCTCGACGACCCCGAACCGCA
>CAYNDU010000274.1:0-7894 GCA_964395615.1 uncultured Pirellulaceae bacterium
AACGGGTGTACTTCCATCCCCCACATCAATAAAGTCTCCCTCGCCACTGTTGACCAGAAGTGTAGGCGAGGACCTGATCACCGCCCTGTCGTTGCTGTAGAACGCATTTACGATTGATCGGGTTTCACCGGCACCAGCGCATCGTGCGTCGCAAGGCGGTAAGCGGCCGTGCCGTCACCGGTTTGCCATCCATCCAGCACTGCAAATCGTCCGCCAGAGCCGCCGCACGGGTGTATCGTCGATCGGGAGTTTTCTCCAGGCAACGCAAGCAGATGGCTTCCAGGTCCCTGGGCACCTGTGACGCTCGGTGACTGGGCGCTATCGGCTCTTCGGATCGAATCGCCTCCAAACTCGCCAGCAGAGATTCCTTTTCGTGGGGCGGACGGCCGGTGAGCAATTCGTACAGGATAGCGCCCAGCGCATAGACGTCGGATGCCGTGCTTATGTCGACGTGGCGCCCGTCGGCCTGTTCCGGCGACATGTAGGACGGGGTTCCGATCAGTGCACCGGTACGCGTCAATTCAGGATCCTGATCGACGAAACCGGCCAGACCAAAATCCGCGATCCGGGCGGTGCTCGGATCCAACGTGTCTGGCCCGGTCACCGGCTCATCCGCGTCGAAAAGCACATTATCCGGCTTGATGTCCCGATGCAAAATGCCTCGCTGATGGGCATGTTCGATGGCATCGGCCAATCGGCAAACCAGCGCGGCGGCCGGCCGGCACGACAGCGGACCATGTCGCGCCAAATGCTGTGCCAACGATCCGCCCTGGTAAAAAGCGGAAACGATAAAACAGATCGGGCCGGCGTGCCCCGCCTCGTACACGGTGGCGATATTCGGATGCGAAAGGACGCTTAGCGTCTGGGCTTCGCGAAGAAACCGCTCGCGATCGGTCTCGCGCAACATCGTGCCAACGCGCGGGATCTTCAACGCTACGTCGCGCCCAAGTTCAGGGTCGACGGCACGATAGACCAACCCGTAGCTTCCGCTCCCTACCTGCTGCCGGATTTGAAACCGGCCAATCTTCTTAGGAGCGGTCGATGCCGCGTCTTCGGGAACCACGGTGCCGTCGAGTAGATCGCTGATATACTCGGGGTTGTTGTCGCGAACCTGGTCGATCAGGCTCACACAATCCGCAAATTCCGCCGGGGAGATCTCATCGGCGTTTAACGTCGAATCACACGACTGGAGGGTGTCCTGTCGCTGGTCGACGGTCTCCGGCTCGGGTGCGGCGTCGCTTTGTTGAGCCGCCTGATCATCGGGATTCTTGTTGGATTTCATTCGATAACTGCTGTTGCAACTGCCGCATCGCCCGCGACCAGAGCTTCCTGGCAGCCTCTTCGCTGCGCCCCAGTTCTTCCGCGACACGGCCGAATGGCATTTGTTCCCAATTACGAAGCAGAATGACCCGACGGTGATCGGCCGATAGCCGCGAGAGGGCTCTGCGCAATCGCAGACCATTCTCCTGTTTGACCACCTGATCATGTGGCGTCGGTTGCTGATCCTTTAGAGGGTGAACACTGTCGGAAACAGCCTGCTCGCGCCGCACGTCACGCTTAGCCGACACAAACTATCGATGCGCCATCAGCAAGTGGTTTCGCAGGATCGTGCGCAGCCAACCGACCAGTTCCTCGTGCGTCGCGCCGCGAAACTGGTCGAAACACCTGTGCGCGGCGGCCAAGGTCTCCTGGACAGCATCCGAAGCACCGAATTTTCCACGCAAGTGGTCACCCATATCCTGATTCGCCACCATGAGCAAGTAGTCCCGGCAAGACTGCACGAGCTCGCCCATCGCGTCGCCGGATCCGTCGCGGGCACGCTGAAGCCTACCCTGAAACGTCTCGCCGCCGGACGGCGATTCCGAATGGTTTCCACTCATACCAGTGGATGCCTGCCGAAGAGAAATGGGACGCGCACCAGGAGAAAAGTTCCTCCAATATAGTCGAAGGGACGGTGAACATGAAATGCCCGGGCCGTGATCCGCCCGGCGGGTATCCAGTGGGGGGCAACGGCCCCTCAAAGCTCGCTAAAACCGAATCGGGCGGTCAAGAAAGTGGAACTTGGTGATTTACGAGTCCCTAAACGGTGGCAAACGGCATCTAGCGTGACGGGTTAAAGGTGCAACGAGGTAAAAACGCCTCACATTCACGTCTTTTTTCTTGATTGGAATCTGATCATGGGGAATCCATCTCGGTCCGCGCGCCGTCGCCGACTCCGGCGGCGCCGCACTCGCCGACCCCGCCACGAGTTACTCGAACGTCGTGATCTGCTTGCCACGGCTCCCTGGAGCGGCATTCCAACCGGTTCGGGGCCCGAATTGAGCGACATGCACGGTCTGCGCAATTCTCTAATGGTCTTATCGCCCGACGCGGAAGGAGAGGCGGCAGCGGTCGACCGGGGTGATGCACCCGATGGTTCGCAGGGTTTGGATTGGGACAACGATGGCATTGACGACGGTATTGATCGAAATCCACGCAATGCGGCGTTGGCCTTCTCGTCACCTTCCTATCACACGCTTGCGACGAACAATGGTCCCGCCCACACAATCGTTGCCGGCCTGCAACTCGGTGAACGAGTTGACGCGACCAATGGATTGCCGAACTACTCGGCGACGGGAGACGATGCCGACGGCCAACGCAGTGACGACGACGGGGTGGTGGATCCCGTAACATCCTTGTTCCTGAACGAAGGCCAATCTCCGCAGATCAGCGTCTTGGTCACGAACACAACCGGCAAGAACGCCTCGCTCGCCGGCTGGATCGATTACGACCGTAACGGAGTCTTCGATAACACCGAACGAGCGGTGACACAGGTTCCCGACGGAGCAGACGGCGGTTCTTTCTTGCTGGAATTTCCCCCTGTCCCTGTGGGAGCGGGCGGGCAGACGTATTCCCGCTTTCGCCTCACGACAGATGCAGCGTTTCGATCGGATCCACAACCGACGGGGGCAGTCAGCGATGGTGAAGTTGAGGACTACGGTCCCTACGTGATCTGGGAGGGTGGAGCGAGCTCAGCAGCGTGGATTCTGGGCGACAACTGGAACACGAATCTCATTCCGCAGCCGATCGACTCGGTGGTCATCGGTGCGGGCTTCTCCGTCGTGTTCTTCGATCCACGATTCTCCTCCCAAGAACACTCTGTCGCCATGCTATCAGTTGACACCGGTGCTCAGTTGATCATGGCGGACCTTGGAGACCGGCTGACCGTATCGGGCTCGGCCGTCGTCGAGGGACGACTGGACATGCTCCAGCACAGCGAAATCAGTGGGAACGGCACCTGGTATATCATGGGTGATTTGTTCTGGAGCGGCGGAACGCTGGGCGGAGGCGGCCCCTTCGCGAGTCAGCATGGAACGATCGAGTTGCATGGAACAACACGCCTTACGGGCGACGGTATTAAGACGATGGCGAAAGGGAACCTGCGCAATTTCGGAACCATGATATACTCGTCACGAGAGCTCCGACATTTGGGCGGCACGTTCATCAACGAAGCCACGGGCGTTTTTGAAATCCGGACCGATGGCGATTTCTCTCGCACGGACGGAGGCCACGACTGGATCAACTACGGCACCGTTCGAATCTTCGCAGGCAACGAGGACGGAGTTACGTTTTACTCCAATCCGTTCGGACGACTGATTAACGAGGGAACGATTGAAGTCGATTCCGGGTTGTTTCTGGTTCAAACGCGAGGAAGCGGCAACGGGCGATTCGAATTAGGCCCAACGGCGCAAATCCAGTTTGTGGGCAAATCGGCTTCAGCGTTCGACCACGATTCGCAGTTCATCGGCGCGACGCTCAATGGAAGCAGTTCTGTGGTTCGCATGAGTCTCTCCGGTCAAACGACGTTCAGATCCTCCGGTCAATTCGATGTCCCACGACTCATTATCGACAGCGGATTCGTGCTCTTTGAGGATGCCGGAACGCCCTGGGAACTGAACGATGTCACGTTGCTCGGCGGTTTCCTGGGCGGCCCGGGCATCGTGAACATCAACGGCGAGCTCGACTGGCTTGGAGGCAATCTGGGCTTGGCGGGGGGCGTCAACGGACAGGTTCATCTACTCGGTAACACGCGTATCCGAGGTTCCGCGAACAAGTATCTTAATACGAACAACAAGACACCAAGTCTTCTTGTCAATGAAGGCACCATCGAATGGACCGGGTCTGGAAAACTCGTGTCGTTCGGCGGCGAATTTCGCAACTCAGGTACGTTTCGGCTGCGAACGGACGCCGGGCTTGACCAGGCGGACGGGCTGTTGCGCATGGAGAATCGTGGCGTAATCATCAAGGAGCTTGACCCCGACGACCCGACGGTTGGAGCCGGTTCGCAGCCGTTTTCTCCTGAGTTCCTGGAAAATCTGGGAACGATCGAAATCGCCTCCGGCCAGTTGGCTCACGGAACCCGATTCCCGTGCCGATTCACGACCTGCGGTATCGTGCAGCGCGATGGCGGTCGGATCGCCCTGTCGGGTGGCCATCTGGCATCCACACAGTTGATCCGTCTTCAAGGCGGCGAAGTAACGGGCACAGGCACCGTGACCGCCTCGGTTGATCAGAGTGGCGGCGTTTTAAGTCCCGGTACGTCGCCCGAGCAGATCACCTTCAGCGGCACGTCCCGGACGACGACCGATGCTCCCAACTGGAATGTCACAATTGCAGGACCTCCAACGGACGGCAACGGCAACTCCACCGCCGGCACTCAATTCGACCGGATCGAAGTCGCAGGAAATGCACAGATTGGCGGCAAGTTGAACATTTCCATCGCACCGGGATACACCCCGCAGGCCGGCGACGTTTACAAAATCGTGAACGCCAATGCGACCACCGGCACGTTTGACCAGGTAACGGGCGCGGGCAACGGAGGGCCGATCGGATGGGAGGTCGGCTATTCGCCCACGGGGGTCACGCTGACAGCCGTCGAACAATCGGAAGCTCAGATCGTTGAGCAGATACGACAGATCTTTAACAACGGCATCATGCAGACACGCGCCGCCCTTCCCTCGTGGATCAATGCGGGGCACGTCGGCTTGCCGGGTGTTGCGCAGCCCCTGGGAGACGTGCTGGCGGCCCAACTTCCGCCGGCGGCCGCATCCCTGCTACCAACGGCCGACAACGTTGTCTCGACGACGGCAGAGCTAACATCCCAACTGGAGTCACTGGGGTACTCCGTTTCCTGCCTGGCCGGTCAACCAGGCTGCGGTGATATTCTCAAAGTCGGCGTTGCCGATGGTGGAGAGGCGATCACCGCTCAAACTCAGATCGCGCCGGATTCATTTTCAACGCTTTCCAAGATTCCGGCGGGAGTCGAATGGGCGGGTGATCTCAACTGGGACGCGACGCTCCAATTGACCAACGTCACACTCGGCATCGACTCCACAGGTTTTCACATCGCCCCAACGTCACGTATCGACGTGACAGCCCTCGGTGGCGGGAATGTCCACGTTCAAGGCTTTGACCTGGCTGGAAGCGGCTTGTCGCTTGACATTGACGGCACGGTGCTCGTACCCGCAACCAAGCCCGTCTCTTCCGCTCTGACGTTGAACGGCTTGCTGCGTCCGGTCGATTTTTCGGATGATCCGCGTGCGCATTTCACGGTTCACGCGGAAGGCGATTCCCGCCTGACCCTCGTTCACTCTCTATCGCCCGGCGGACTCACGTACGAGGGCGTCTGGTCGGTCCTTTCTGATTGTTCTAGCAGTCCATGTACGTTGCAAGAGATTTCGGCAACGGTCGATTATCCCACCACCGATGACTGGCTTGCGGTGGGAATCGGCCTACTGGGCGGGATGATCGACACGCTCTTGGGTGGCGACGCGGCTGCGAACTTTAATCAAGTCTCGCTCCCGCTAATCGGCGCTGCCGGCCCGGTCGACATGTCCCCAGACCTGGTCGGCATTAATACGCCCGAGTTGAGTGAACCGGATTCGACATGGATGGAGACGCTTTTCAGCGCGGCACGAACGGTCTTCGATTTCTTCGCTTCCAATGACCTGGAAAACGGAGTGCCGGCCGAGGGCCAGGGGCAATTCCAAACCGAAGGGGACCAGTTAATCGGAACCGACGTCGTGCGATTCGACCGTAGCGTCGACGGAACGGGCGTCAAGGTCGGCGTCATTTCGACCGGGGCTGACGGGTTGCTCTATTCGCAGGTTTCCGGAGATTTGCCTGCCATCCTGCCAACGTTGCTGAATACCGAGGCAGTCGGCGGACGTGGTACCGCCATGTTGGAGGTGATTCATGATATCGCCCCTGGAGCCGAATTGGCGGTGGCGTCCGCGTCCAACGCCGCATCACTATTGACGGCCATCAACTGGCTGGTCGATGTTCAGAAGGTCGACGTCATCGTTTCGGATGTGATTGACTACGGGGCACCGTTATTGAGTGCCGATCCCATGACAGACCTGATAAGCCAACGACTGGCTGATAGCGACATATTGTTTGTGCAAGCCGCAGGAAATGACGGAGGGCGCTCCTATCGCGACGAACTGCATCTGATCGACGTAACCACAAACGGAGCCACTCGCAAGCTGCATCGATTCAGTGGGACGACCGATTCACCGGTCACCTCGTTGCCCGTCACGGTCGCAGCCAACGCGATGGTTCGCATTGTGCTTCAAACCAGCCAGCCGTTCCATGCGCCGACAGCCCTGGTCGTCGCCGGAGTCGAGACACTGCCAGACGGCGTCGAATTGGACCGCAGTGGATTCCCGTTGGGATCGTCCACGGGGCGCGATCCTGACGTTTCACAGACGATTGACAGCTTTACACTTGCCAATCAGTCGACGAATCCGAAGACGGTCAACCTGATCATTGAACAGCTAAGTGGCGAGTTGCCCGGGGACGCGACAACGCAGTTTCAACTTGTAGTGTTAGGCGAAGGGACGCTCGACCAGACGCGTGGTTCCGCGCTGTTTGGAGCGGCGCAACTGGATGAAGTGCTTGTCGTCGGAGCGACCGAAATCGAGCAAGGGCAGCAGGCGGCCTCCTACAGCAGCCCCGGCTCGACGTCGGGCAGAACGCTCGATGTGGCCGGTCCGTCCGGAGTCGAGACGTCTGGCTTCGGCATGCAGTTCTTCGGTGAATTTCATGGAACGTCGAGTGCTGCTGCACATGTGGCAGCAGCGGCTTCGCTGCTCAAAGAAGTCGTACCCGACGCCACCAGTGCTGCGATACGCAACGCGCTGCAACAATCCGCCAAACCGCTCGGATCGGGCGCCGGGGACTTGAAGTCAGGATACGGCCTGATCGATACGGTGGCGGCCGCAGAGATTCTCAGCCACCAGGATACTGATCCGTCCTTGCCACCGCCTGGAAACCGTCAAGGCCTGTTCGATTACCTGACGCAAATACCTCACTTCACAGACATTGCCCTGCCGACTCAGAGTCAATTCGACCAGTTACTGGCCGGGACCCAGAGTGTCTTTTCCGATCTGATGCGACTTCAAGTCACGTTGGACGGCGACAGCTTGGGCACATTTGAGGCGGAATACCCATTCGATTCGTCGATTGTGGGGAGCTTCGACCAATTTAGCGTTGCCGGTCGTGTGGGATTCTCGGCCCGACCGGACATCACGTTGTTTCTAGGTTGGGACAGTGGCGGCCCGTATCTGGACGCGACCAGTTCGCGAATCGGTGTCGATGTTACGGGAACAGGTCGGGCGGAAGGCACCGCATTCGACACATTGGGTGTTCGAGCAGGGGCAACGGTAACGGCGCATCCGTCGATCGACCTGTCGCCCATCGATCGAGGAAGCGACGGGAAGATTCGACGCAACGACGTAACGGCACTCATCGATGATTTTCAACAGGGCGATTTTTCACGAGTCGTACCCCGGCTGACGACGGTCGACGCCGATTTGCATGGTGACGTCATCTTCGGGTTTCTCGATTACGTCGC
>CAYNDU010000275.1:0-7859 GCA_964395615.1 uncultured Pirellulaceae bacterium
TAATGCGGCGCGAGGCGCGCGTGGACCGGCGCGCCGGCTCCTCCCCGTGTCTCGGCCCCCCGTTTCTAGGGCCCCCGTTTCTAGGGCCCCCGTTTTTCCGGCATCGCCTGCCGAAACGGTGGCGGGGGCCGACCCGGCGTCGACCTGCTCGGTACTAACTACTGGCGCTGCGATAACTCAGCAAGGCCCGTTGAAAAACCCAACGGCTCACGACCAGGCTGGCCGCCGTGGCGAGCAGCGCAAAAAGAGCCAGAGGCCAACCGAGGCTCTCCTTCGGGTAGAGCGGCTGAGCCAGGATTCTGGCAGGCACATTGACTACCAGGAGAACGGGGACGACGAACGTGAAGAATCCCCACAATGGTACGCCCCATCCTCTCCGATAGATCTCCATCGGATATCGCGAAAAATTGGTGATATAGAACCAGAAATTATAGAGTGCCTGATTTCGTCCGAGCCAGATGCTGGTCGACGCAAGCGAAATCATCAAGCTGTACAGGATTGCGACGCCACAGACGCAGTAGAGCAAATAGGCGGCAACCGTCGTGGCGTGGATCGTCAGCGGAGACGCGGCTTGATTCGTGAGTTGCCACAACGAGATGGTCAACAAGATCAGCGCGGCGAAAAAGTTCGACAATGCCGACCATTCCATCTTCTGAAACGAGATAACAAACTGAGTGTCGATCGGCTTGAGGAGCGCGAAATCGAGGTTGCCGGTTCGAATCAACTCGCTGAATTCCTGCGCGTTCGGCATGAAGAACGTCTGCACGACGCTGTTGATTATCCATGTCGTCCCGAGGAAGACGAAGAACTCGTACTTACCCCAACCGCTCTCCGGCCCGATCAACGGTGTGTGCTCGAAGACAATGAGATAGAACCCCACATTCATGGCCGTCCAGGCGACCGACGACAGGCACTGGAGGATGAAGTTGGTCCGAAACATGATATCGCGTACCAGGCTGTTGCGGGCGAACGTTACGAGAACTCGCCAGTATGAAGGTCGCAGGGACGGCATCAACTCAGCCTCCGTAGCCGCTATATCGGCGCACGCCACGCAGAAACATCCATCGCGAGGCCAGGATGAAAAAGAGGACCCACGCTGCTTCGATGCACAACCCTCGGACCAGTTCAGCCCCCTGCACCTTGCCCAGAAAAACGGCGGCAGGATAATAGGCCAGATACTTCAGTGGAAGAAGGTCGACCAGCCGGTGCCACGGTTGCGGCAACAGATCGAGCGGGAACATGTGACCGGACAGGAAGAAACTGAACAGCATGTATAGAAAAAGAAGCGAGGTGACTTCCAGGAACCAGAATCCGATCAAGCCGATCGTTGCTTCCAGGAAGAAGCCGAGCAAGAACCCCATGACGAGTGTCGCCAGGAAGGCCGACAGGACGGCCGGGTCCGGCCAACCATCAACAAAGTAACTTCGGAACAGGGTGAACACCAGCGCAAACGGAACGAGGGCCACCAGGTAATAGGCCAGCTTGTGAGCCACTCGCGTCAGCAGGAGAAATCCGATCAAATCAACGGGCTGAATGAGATATTTCTTGATCTCACCGTTACGAATCTGCAACGCGATCCCCGAGGCCAGCCCAGGCATGCTCGAGAACGCCCGGCTGATCATTGTCAGCAGGTAGTACGCCACCATATTGTGAAATGTGTAATTTGCAATCAGACCGGAGTCCCGGTCTCCCTTGCCGACGGTGTCGAAAATGGCCCACCACAGGAAAAGCTGAGTGATGATCGGGAGGAACCGGAGCAATGTCCCCAGGGCAAAATCTCCCCGATAGACCAGTCGCTCCTCCCAGGAGATCCGGAGAATGGTCCACCAGCTGATCAATCGTGCATACATTCGGTTCGTTCGCTTTTCTGCGCCGATGGTCCGGACCCGGACCTCACAAATCTACTGATGACTCGAGGCACGTTGGTCGTCGAGTCGCGAGGCGTCGGTCGCCTGTGAGAACGCATCGGCAATGACCTCCTCGAGGGGAGGGTCCTCCACGGCAATGTCGTCCACGGCATATCGGTTGAGGATGGCGGCCAGAGCGCCGGCCACCTTCGGCCGATCGATGCGCAACGTGGCTTTCGGCGCTTCAATCTCCAGGACCTGGCCATATCCGTCGAGTCCTTCCAGTCGCTGGTCTTCTCCGAATTGCAGCGTGACGACTTTGTGCCCGCTGAATGCGTCAATGATGCCCGCCAGGGAGCCGTCATATTGGATTCGACCCTGGGCAATGACCACAACACGCCGGCACAAGGCGGTCACGTCCTTCATGTAATGACTGGTTAACAGGATCGTGATCTGCCGCTTCTGCTGGTAGAACTTGAGAAACTGCTGGATGTTGTGTTGAGCGACGACGTCCAGCCCGATGGTCGGTTCGTCCAGAAACAGAACGTCCGGCGAATGAAGCATGGCTGCGATCAACTCCATCTTCATTCGTTCGCCCATCGATAACTCGCGGACCGGCTGTTCGAGTAACCGGCCGACCTCGAGGAGTTCGGTGAGTTCCGTGAGCGTTTTGTCGAACGTGCCACGTTCGATGCGGTAGATCTGCTGGTGCAGCCGAAACGACTCCTGTGCCGGCAGGTCCCACCAGAGCTGATTCTTCTGCCCCATCACCAGGGCAAACCGCCTGCGGTACGCGTTTTCTCGTCGCCACGGAACGTGACCCAATACGCTGGCTTCGCCGCTCGACGGACTGATCACGCCCGATAGGAGTTTCAAAGTCGTCGTCTTACCCGCTCCGTTGGGCCCGAGGAAAGCAACAAACTCGCCCTGTTCGACCTCCAGATCAATCGACTGAACGGCCCGCACCTCACGATACTCGCGATGAAACAAGCCGCGGACCGAAGCCCATAATCCCTCTCGTTTTTGAAATACGCGGTAGGACTTGGAAAGCTGCTTGATTTCAATCGTTGCCAAGATGCACCTGGGGAATTCTTCCGACGCGAGTGGGCTTCCAAACCGGGAAGGACGGATTATAGTCCGGATGATTCGTGGGAGGCAATCGTGGCCAATGACGTTGGATCTTTCGTCGGGGCCCAGGTGCGCCGTTGGAACCACGTCCCGAAAACGGCAACCAGAACAGCCGATCCCCCAGCCGGCGCGCCGACCAGGAACGGCCCGGATCAAGAACGGCCCGGATCAAGAACGGCCCTGACCAGGAACGGCCCGGATCAAGAACGGAACCGGTGCCGGCCGGTCGCCCTCAGCGCATCGCTGGGAAGATGGCGGCCGCTGGCGTATAATCGCGGCCGAAGCACGGAAGAACGGCCCGGAGGACCCCAGGCATGACAGCTTCCCGGATCGGGATCGGGCACGATACGCACCGTCTGGCGGAAGGTGGACCCCTTCGTGTGGGTGGTGTGGATGTCGAGCACGACCGCCACTTGGTTGGGCACAGCGACGCGGACGTGCTGTTGCACGCGGTAACCGATGCGCTGTTGGGAGCGGTGGCCGACGTGGATATCGGCGAGTTGTTTCCGAATACGGACAAGGCGAACCGGGGACGAGATTCGGCTGAAATGCTGAAAGTGGCATACCAAAGAGTTCGGGATGCCGGGTATATTCTGCAGAACCTGGACTGTGTCGTACATGCTGAACGTCCTCGGCTGAGTCCCCACAAACGGGTTGTCCGACAACGGCTGGCCGAGATTTTGGGCGTTGGCGTGGAGCAGGTGGGTCTGCAGGCCAAGACGGGTGAAGGGGTGGGCCCGATCGGTCGATGCGAGGCCATGGCTGCTCAATGTGTGGTACTTCTGTCGCGTGATCCGGACTCGTTGACTAACGAGGATCAACGCGAAAGTGAAAGTACCGTAAAATAACTCTGCCTCCTTTTTTCTCGACGGAATGAGATGTCTTCCACGATCCCCACAACCGACAGTACTCGCGATGGAGATGCGACGGTGACGATCCGCATCTACAACACGTTGTCACGCCGCAAAGAGACGTTTTCGCCGGTCCACCCGGGAAAAGTCGGCATTTATCTTTGCGGCCCCACCGTCTACGACCGGGCTCATATCGGCCACATGGTCGGGCCAGTTATTTTTGACACGGTCAAACGCCATCTTGTTTACAGCGGTTACGACGTGACCTGGGTGGTGAACATTACCGACGTTGACGACAAGTTAATCAAGAAAGCGCGGGAGCGTGGAATCTCGATGTCGGAAGTGGCTGCCGAGAACACGGCGGACTACC
Source organism: uncultured Pirellulaceae bacterium (assembly GCA_964395615.1). Lineage (GTDB taxonomy): Bacteria > Planctomycetota > Planctomycetia > Pirellulales > Pirellulaceae > CAYNDU01. The sequence continues at coordinate 4,197 of CAYNDU010000275.1, forward strand.
TCACGAATCTTGCCGGTTTGGGCGTTGATCAGATCGATTCGATGCCACGGGCCACCGAGTCAATGGACGAGATCATTGCCCTTACCCGGGCACTGGTCGATGCGGGATACGCGTACGAGTCCGAAGGCAACGTGTTTTTTGATGTAACGCGAGATGCCGAGTACGGGAAACTCACCAATCGAACGATCGATGGTTTGCACGGCGAAGGAGGTGACGCGGCGGCCAAGAAGCACTCGCCGGCCGACTTTGCTATTTGGAAACGGGCCAAGCCGGACGAGCCCTCATGGCCCAGCCCCTGGGGCGCCGGTCGACCGGGCTGGCATATCGAGTGTTCGGCGATGAGCCGCAAGCTATTGGGCGAGACGTTTGACATTCATGGCGGCGGCCTCGACCTGGTCTTTCCACACCATGAAAATGAAATCGCTCAAAGCGAGTGTTGTCATGGACGGCCGATGGCCCGCTATTGGATGCACAACGGGCTGCTCAAACGGGCCGCAGCCGGAAAGGTCGGCGGCCGGGCGGAGCGCGCGGCCGACTCGGGCGATACGGTCGACGGTGAGCTCTCGCTGGAGACCATCCAGCAAGCCACGGCGGCCAAGGAAAGCCGATCGGCCGGAGCCGGAGGGCTGGCCGATATGATTGAGCAATTCGGTGGCGAGCTGATCCGGTTCTTCCTGCTGCGCACTCATTACCGCAGCACGGTCTTGTTCAGTGACGAAGCGCTGAGCGAATCGAATGCGGCGCTCGAGACGTTCTACCGGTTTTTCGAGCGATACGAGCGGATCACCGGTCTGTCCATTTACGACCTCTCCTGCCCGGATCGTCGATCGGCGGGTCGTTTCGAGCCAGGCGGCAATCGGGCGTTGGAACAGATTGCGAAGCACAGGGCGACGTTCCTGGAACGAATGGACGACGACTTCAATACGGGCGCAGCGATCAGCGAGCTGTTCGAACTCGTGCGGGAAGTCAACAAGTTCATTGATCAACAGGGCCTGGAGGATGCGGCCAAGCGAACGCAGGAAGATCAAGCGATCGTGGTCCAGGCAGCCACAACATTGCGAGAACTGTCGGCCCTGCTCGGTCTGTTCACGCGTGCTCCCGCGTCGACGGTGGGAGGAGAGGACGAACAACTGACTGGGCAACTGGTCGAGTTGTTGATCGAGTTGCGCGGCCTGGCTCGCGGCAATAAGGACTTTGCTATGGCCGATCGGATTCGCGACGGCCTGAGCGACCTGCAGATCGTGCTGGAGGATCGCAAAGAAGGAACGTCCTGGCGTTTGCAACGGTGACAGGGAGTTGCCCATTGCCCAGACCGAATGGTCCGCTCGACGGCGGCGTGGTCGGAATCGACCCTGGTCTCAATACGACCGGCTATGCCGTACTGCGGCCTGTCTCGTCCGGTCGACCGACCTTGGTGGAAGCGGGAATCGTGCGGTCGACGTCCCGTGGTTCCCTGGAATCACGGCTCGTCGAGATTCACCAGGGGGTCCGAGAATTGTTGGCTCACCATCGGCCTTGCGCGCTGGCTGTTGAGCAGTTGTTCAGCCACTACAAACGGCCTCGAACGGCCATTTTGATGGGGCACGCCCGCGGAGTCATTTGCCTGGCGGCGGCAGAACAGGGGCTGCCGGTCTGCCACTACGGGGCGACCCAGGTGAAAAAGCTCCTGACCGGCAGTGGGCGGGCGACGAAGTTGCAGATGCAACGGGCCATTTGCCACGAATTCGGGTTGGCCGAACCGCCCGAACCGGCGGACGTAGCCGACGCCCTTGCCATCGCTATCACTCATATTCACTTCAGCAGAAACCAGGCGAGTTTTACGTGATCACTCGAATCCAAGGTACGCTGTCCTCGCTCCACGACGAGGCAGCAACGATTACCGCCGACCCGTTCGACTACCAGGTGCTCGTTCCCGATTTCGTGCGACGCCAGTTGCAATCCGAAATTGGCTCGTCCATCAGCCTCCACACGGTTCATTACCTTGACGGAAACCCGGCTCATGGCCGGCTCACGCCGCGCCTGATCGGATTTCAGTCCGAGGTCGAGCGAGAGTTCTTTGACATGTTTTGCTCGGTCGACGGTGTCGGTGTTCGCAAGGCGCTGCGGGCCATGGTCCGACCGGTGCGCGACGTGGCTGCGCTGATTGCCGACCAGGATGCCAAGGGGTTGACCACGCTGCCGGGGATTGGACCGGCGACTGCCGAACGCATCATCGCGAAATTGAGACGCAAGATGTGTAAATTCGCCTTGATCGCTAAGCGCGAGGAGTCGGACGGTGGGCAGGCCGAGCAGGACTTGATTCAGGAGTGCTACCTGATGCTGATGAAATTGGGGCACTCCGAGCCGGAGGCTCGCCGCCTGCTCGACAAGACCGTGGTCGGTGGAAAACGCTTCAAGGACGTCGACGCCATGTTGCGGGCCGTGTATGAATCGGCCCAATCCGAGAACGCCGGCTAACGCGCGCCTTTTCGCTGGTGCGGACCGGCCTGTTCGTGTCGACTACTCGTTCGCGAGGCCGGCCGGCAAACTCCGCAGATGCTCGATCCCCTTCTCCGTAACCACTCGGCCACGCGGAGTCCGCACGACCATTTCGCTGCGCAAGAGGTAGGGTTCCACCTCATCTTCCAACGTGTCGGCGGAAGCGTTCATGGTGTGCGCGACGGCTTCCACACCCGCCGGTCCTCCGTCGAAGACTCGAATCAGGGTCTCGAGGTATCTCCGGTCCTGGGCATCGAGGCCGGCCGCATCGATTCCGGCCATTTCCAGGGCCGCATGAGCGACATCGAGTGTTACTCGTCCGTCGGCGCGGCTGGTCGCGTAATCTCGGACCCATCGCAAACGATTGTTGGCAATCCGTGGCGTGGATCGGCTTCGCGAGGAGATTTCGGCCGCCGCCTCCCTGGTTGCCTCCACGTTGAGTTTGACTGCATTGCGTACGACCAGCGTCGTCAATTCTTCGACCGTGTAGAAGCCCAGGTGCTCTCGCAATTGGAAGCGATCGCGAAGCGGGCCCGACAGCATGCCGGCGCGCGTCGTCGCGCCGACCAGGGTAAACGGCTTGAGCCAGAGGTTGTGCGTGCGCGCGTTGACTCCCTCGCCCAGCACCACGTCGATGCGAAAGTCCTCCATCGCCGTGTAAAGGTACTCCTCGACCGCGCGTGGCAGTCGGTGAATCTCATCGATGAACAACACGGATCGTTCTTCGGCATTCGTCAAATAGGGAATCAGATCCTTGGGTGCCTTGAGCACGGCACCACTGGTTAACTGAATCCCGACGCCCAATTCGTGGGGGATGCAGAGTGCAAATGTCGTTTTGCCCAATCCGGGTGGACCATCGAACAACACGTGTCCCAAGGCTTCTCCCCGTTGTTGGGTCGCGTCGACGGCAATCCGTAATCGCTCACGCACCGATTGTTGCCCGATCATCTCGTCCATCCGCGACGGACGCAGATCGCGATCCAGGTCGTCTTCCGAATTCTGGTTGGTTACCACCGTCTCGCGGACCATAGACCACCCTGGCACTGAACACTTGTTGACCGTTCCGGCCACGAGTCTAGCAAATTGCCGTGCGTGGCAACACTGCAATCACCCCAGGAGCAGGGCCCGCACGGGTGCAGGAACGAGCTTCCGTAGCGGTTGGGCTGAGCAAGTTGTTCACTGGAG
>CAYNDU010000276.1:0-7807 GCA_964395615.1 uncultured Pirellulaceae bacterium
GCCGGGGCGCGCGCGCGTGTGCTCGCTCACGGGCCACCCGCCGGCGCCGGGCAGTCGACATGATGTCCCCCCCCGTCTTACGGCCCCGTCTGACGGCCCCGTCTTACGGATTCGCAATCCGTGCCCTCGAAACGGGTCCAAAGGCAAAAGGCCCGTTCGTCTATTGAAAAGTAACTAATATTATTAACATAGTCAAGTATGGATTCCGTGTCTTAAGCAGGATCGGCTCACACGTGGGGTGAACTTCAGTTTCACGCGGACTTTTTGGGGCGAGCGAGCGTGGCAGCCGTCTTGGGGGCCATTGTGAGGCCTCGTACAGACGCTCGGCGCGGAACACGCTAAAACAGAGTATTCTCGATAGGTTGACACCGATTGGTCGGGCAGGCCGACAGACGGCGCGGGCAGCGCCGCACCTCAGTATTAGGGAGAGTATTTCGATGAGCGATGAACGTCATACGATCGGTGAGGGTCGGGAGCGGGGCCACGGTTGGGTGGCCGGACCGTTATGGGGCGTGATCGGAGCATGCCTGGTTTTGGTATCGGTGGTGGCAGGTCTGACGTCCGGTCTGGCTCGACCGGTGGCCAGTGAGGAGATCCCGAAATTTGAGCCGATGACGGTTATTCCTCGTCCGTTTCCGCCGATCAAGAACCCCAAGGTCGTTTCGGCCAAGGAAGCTGACGGGGTCCTTCGCGCATCGGAACTGGTCCTTGGTGTCGAGGTTGGCGGCGAGGCAAGGGCCTACCCGATCAACATGTTGACGGGACCGCAGCGTGAGATCATCAATGACCGATTGGGTGGTCGAGCGATCGCGTCGACGTGGTGACATCTGTGTCACAACGGCATCGTGTATGCCAGTCGCGTGGGAGGCAGAAACTTGACGTTTGCGGTTTCGGGTAAGTTATGGCAGCGTAGCCTGGTGATGTTGGACATGGAGACGAAGTCGCTCTGGGGCCAGTTGTTGGGCCGAGCGATGGACGGGCCGCTTGAGGGTCAGTCGTTAGAATCGTTGCCGTCGTTGATGACCGATTGGGAGAGTTGGCGGCGGAACCATCCCAAGACGACGGTCTTGATGATGTCACGCACTCACACGCAGTTTACGCGCGAGGTCTACCGGGACTTGCGCAAGTGGGTGATCGGCATGGTCGAAGAGGGGCAATCGCGGGCGTGGCCTCTGGACGGGCTCAGGCAGCAACCGTTGGTCAACGACCGAGTCGGACACCAGCCGATTGTCCTGATCTTTGATCCTGTGAACATCACGAGTTACGCTTATTCGCGAGAATTGGGCGGCCAGACTTTGGATTTTCAGAGCGACGGCGACCGGGTCACGGATCGGCAGACGGGCTCGACGTGGGACGGACCGTCGGGCCGGGCGATCGACGGTCGGCTCAAGGGGAAGATGCTCAAGCCGTTGGTAACGATCCTCTCTTTTCGACGTCCCTGGGAGGGGTTTCATCCCGATAGCACGATCTGGCGGCCGGAGTGACGTCCGGCCGGTCCGGCCCGGTTTCATCGATCGGACGGGCTACGTGCATACCGAACGGGCTATCTGTAGACCGCAGGTGCAAACTGCTGGTTTCTGCGTCCGACTTGTTTTAAACTAGTCGAGTGCGTAGCGCGTCTCCGAAACGGTCGATCGTCGCGGGGCGAACGCCGGGTCAAGACCGGCCATTGGTTCGGCGAAGGTACCGTCGGCCTGAGCCGGTTATCTGGCGGTGCCGGTTATCCGGTGGTGCCGGAATACGGGACGTCTCGAACGAATTCACAGAATCTCATCGGACTTGCGTCCTCTTGGGCGGTCAGCTCCAACGAATCACGGCTCAGGGAGTCAGTAGTGAGTCAGCCCTTAGGAATTGACTTGGGTACGACCTATTCGGTGATTGCCCACCGGGACGAGGCCGGTCGGCCGACGACCATTCAGAATGCCGAGGGAGAATCGACGACTCCCAGCGCGGTTTACTTTCACGCATCGGGCACGGTGGTCGGCAAGGAGGCATTGAAGGTCTCAACGTTCGAGCCTGATCGCGTGGCCTTGCATGCCAAACGCGACATGGGCCATTCTGACTTTCACCAGCCGATCCTGGGTCAACGTCTGGCTCCGGAGTTGATTCAGGCCATTATCCTGAGGAAACTGGTTGACGACGCGGTCGTGCGATTGGGCGAGGTGGGTCCGGTGGTGGTTACGGTTCCGGCCTATTTCAATGAGCCTCGACGTCGAGCGACGATGGACGCCGGGCGGCTGGCAGGTTTGGAGCGGGTTGAGATCATCAACGAACCGACGGCAGCGGCGATTGCGTTTGGGGTGCGCAATGGAACTGCGAGCGGGGGTGGAACTGCGAGTGAGAGCGGGACTGGGAGTGGTGGCACGGGCGATCGGGAACGCGTGTTGGTTTATGACTTGGGCGGCGGCACGTTTGACGCGACGTTGATGGAGGTGGAAGGTCTCGAGTATCGGACGATCGCGACGGCCGGGGACGTCCACCTGGGGGGCATCGATTGGAATCGCCGTTTGATTGATCGAATGGCGGGCGAGTTTCAGATCCGCCACGGGTTTGATCTACGTAGCGATCCCATGGGGATGGCTCAGTTGGCTGCCGAAGCGGAGGATGCCAAGCGGGCATTGACCGTGCGCGACGATGTGGCGATCCACCTGACCTTCGACGGGTACCGGTTAAGGACGACGGTCACGCGTGCGGAATTTGAACTCGACACCGAGGACCTGGTGCAGCGTACGGTTTTCACGGTCAACCGCTTGTTGAAGGAGGCCGGCTTAAAGGAAACGGATCTGACTCGTCTTCTGCTGGTCGGCGGTTCGACTCGAATGCCGATGATACAGCGGGCCCTCGAGCAATCGACCGGAATGGTGCTCGACCGGTCATTATCTCCGGACGAGGCGGTGGCTCATGGGGCGGCCCTTTATGCCGGAATGTTGGCAGGTGCGGACCGCGCCGAGTTACCACGTCTGCACGTGACCAATGTGAACTCTCACGATCTAGGTGTCGTGGGAACGGAGGCGGCGACCGGTCGGTCTCGACGCCAGATCCTGATCCCCCGCAACACGGCCCTGCCGGCCCAGGGTATTGGGAAGTTCGTGACCGGCCGGCGCGACCAGTCGAGCGTTGCGGTAAAAGTCGTCGAGGGCGGTGATGCGAGTGGCAAACATGCCACGCCGATTGGCAAATGCGTGGTGCGGGACCTTCCGCCCGGGTTGCCTGCCAGGGCACCGGTCGAGGTGAAATTTCGATACACGCGCAGCGGGCGACTGACGGTTACGGCCTGGCTTCCGACGATTCAGCAGCAGGCGCAGATGACGGTCGAGCGGGCCGCCGGGATGTCGGACGTGCTACTACGTCACTGGCAAGAGCGTCTTGCACGGGGCTGCGTCCTGGACGAGGATGTACTGGTCGCGCCCGATGAAGAAGCGGTGCCGGCAGGCCGGACGAGCGACGGAGACTCCCAGGGGGGCTTCGATGGGGAATCCGACCGGAGCACCACCGGGGATGACGGTGATCGAGTGCCGGGTGACGGCTGGCTGAACGAAGACCAAGGGGTCGACAGCCGATGGGAATCCGGAAGAAACGAATCGCCGACGGAGGAGCCGATCGGTCCATCGACGGTCCAGGCCGGTGGTCGAACGACGGACGACGGGGACCTTTTCGATCTGGTGGCTGATCCGGAAGCGGTCGAGGGGCTGCTGGACGGTTCGGTTGAAGAGTCGGCTGACGGGCCAGCTGACGGAGCAGCTGACGGGTCGACTGGAGCGGATTCGGAGGATTCGGTCCCGGTCATCCCGTGGATCGTTGAGCGTACTGAGTCGGACGGTGAGGAGGATCCTGCGGATGGCACTCCTCGTCCGCCGCCGGTGAGTGGCAAGAACACGGGGCGCGACGACGATGCGCTGGATGATTTTTTCAAGGGACTGAGCCGATGAGCCGATAAGCCGTTGGTTTCGGTCGTTGGTTTGCCGGCGGGCCCTGCTTCGAATGGGCCCTGCTTCGAATCGGGACGTCTGCATGGTTGCTGAATTCGATCCCTACTACAAATGGCTCGGGATTCCCCCGCGCGATCAACCGCCTCATCACTATCGGTTGTTGGGCATCGAGTTATTCGAGCCGGATATGGAGGTCATCGAAGCGGCCGCCGATCGTTTGATGGCTTACTTGCAGGAGGTTTCGCTCGACGAGAACGCCGCAGCCGCTCAGAAACTTCTTAACGAGATTTCTGCGGCCCGCGTGTGTCTTCTCACCGCGTCGCGACGTGAGAAGTACGACAGTGCGTTGCGGGAATCGATTGCCGTCCGCAGACCGCCTCCGGCCGAGCCGCCACAGAAGACGCGACGGCAGCCCGGTCGGCGCCGCCGCTCTTTGCGGGCCGTGTGGCTCGTGCTGGCGGCGGGTACCCTGCCCGCCCTCGTCTGGTGGTATGGCATCAGGCCGAGATCGACTGCGTCGAGGGGTGAACCGGATCGATCCGTCCAGGAAGGTACCTCCGATTCGCCGGACGCCCCGCCGGGCGTGGCCGAGGGCGCGCAGATTGAATTTGACTGGCCGATGGGCCAGCGAGCGGGATCGAGTTTGTGGATCAACGGTGCCGAAGTGGATTTGCCGCCGCGTAGCCCGTTCGTCCAGCCGGTCGCGATGGGCGCGGTCGAGGTGCGGATGACGCGAACGGGTTACGAACCGGTAGTGTGGAGCTGTTTGATGGGGCGCCGGACTGTCGAACGGTTCAGTCCGGTTTGGATCGCATTGGCGCCGACCGTGCCCAAGCATGCATCCTCTGGGACCGAGGACGGCGCCCGGGGGCTTCCTTCCAACGCTCACCAGAACGAGCCCAAACCGAAGAACGAGCCGGTGGCGAAGGGCGGTGATCGCCGGGGCGGAAAACGGATCGGCCCAACGGCCGGCGGAAAACGCCACAAACGGCCGGCGCCCGTCGACCCGTTGAAGAATCTGCCGGCGGCCATCGATTTGCCGGACGATTCGAGTGGACCGGGCGGCTGGACCAGCTTATTTCGTGTTTCAGGTTCTGGGCCAATCGTCCTGCAATTGCTCGGCGGCAACGAAGTAGCTCGATCGATGGGAGTTCTTAGCCTGCAGCCCGACCGTTCGAAAACCGATCATTGGCGCATCGAGTTCCTCTCTTCGGACCGTCGAGAAAATGAAGCGGCCATGATACGTCGTGCCGACGGAGCCATGCAATTCAGTTGGCGCCCTACGAGCGCCGTTTCCGGGGCTTCACGCCTTCGAAACTGCCTGTTGAGGATCAGGTCGGGTAAGTACGCAGCGACCGTCAGGCTTCGGACACCGTTGACGTTCGAGCCGTTGCGAGTTCTTGGGAGTAAGTCGGCTTGCGAAAAGACGGTCGTTATCCCCTCGCTTCCTGAACCGAAACTCATCGAGTTTCAGGTCACGCAGCTGACGGGTGTGAGTTTTTTGAATGGGCCGCCCCGAGAGGTTTTCGGCCGTATCGGCAAGCCGGTGGAGTTTCCGTGTGGCGATCTCAAGCAGGGATGTCCATTGCGGTCAGGGGTGGACGTCAAGTTGCGCAAGCATAGTAGTGAGGCTCTGAGACTGGAGTTCTGGATCGCCTATCTAAGTTTAAGCGGAAAGGTGATCCGCTTGACCAACAGCGCCATAGCCGCGGATTATGGGCAAGTGATGAAAATGCGCAGCGCAGGTTTGGCGTCGCAACCGGGGAAGAAAGCACCGGAACGAGGTGAGCCCCGTCACGAGTACTACTCCCAGTTGCGAGGTGCGCTGCAGCCGGACGGTCGGCCATTGGAGATCCACTATCGAATCTTCGCATTGGTGGCGGGACAGCGAGTGGAACTGGCGCGCAGCGCTCCGGGAAAAGGCAATCGCCGATCGGAACGCTAATCGCAGCGGCTTTGACGCGGCCTTTACTGGCGAATGACCGTCCACGAGCAAGGCGGTCACCGGAAACGCCTCGTGCCGTCCGTTCAGCGGATATCGTCAATATCCCATTCGCCGCACGTCAGCTGCACCGTGGTGACGGCAGCATCACGGCGGAGCACGACAACACACGTCGAGCCCGCCTCAGCTTTCTGCCACTCGGAGAACGCTTTCTTCAGGGACTCGTCGGACGTTACCCGTTGGTTATTGAGGATCCCTATCACGTCACCGACACGTAACGCGGATCGGCCGGCGATGCCACCGGGTTGGAGCCGGGTGATTTTGAATCCGTACGGCGACCCCGTTCCTTCGACACCCAAGGTTGACGCCGCGGCGCGCGCAATCTGTACGCGAAAGGTCTTTCCCTTGCCAAGTTTCACGCGTACTGTCTGGCCGGCCCGATTGGCTGCAATTCCCTCTTTCAGTTCTTCGAAACTGGTGATGGTTCGTCCATCGTATTCGATAATGGTATCGGTTGCTTTAATTCCGGCACGGGCCGCCCCCGTATCGGGATTCACCTGGCTGACTTCGCATGGCCAGGTCATGGGCAGGCAATGGACGCCCATGAACGCACCCTGTTTGAGATCGATGGTGCAGGTAGTCAGTTTGGCTTTCAGACCTTTCACACCGCGATCCGTGATTTGCGTTCCGTAGAGCCGCAATGCCTGGAGATTCTTGACGTGCTGGAGATGGTCGAGGCAAACGTCGGTGAATGGCGTGTAGAGCAGATCGACAACGCGCAGCTGGTTGAGCGAGCTGAATTCCTGAAGTGCCCGATCCGAAACATTGGCATGACTGATGACGATGCGCACCAGGCCCGACATCCGCGTTACCGGTGGTATCCACGAGTCGTTGACGCGTTTTCCGACCAGTCGCAATTCTGGAACATCAGTCAGCCATTTCAGCAACAGAACATCATCGACCGTTCCCTCAAACGCCTCTCCCAACTCGACCGTGCGACTGACTCGCCGCTCGAAACCAAACGTCATGACGCGTGTACTGATCTGAGCGCCCAGTTCTTGAAGCCGCGCGATGGCTCGCTGTTCGCGTTGTTGTGAAAGAACTTTTAGCGCCGCGGCTGCGAGTCGTCCGGCGGACGTGCCGCGTCTGGCGGCCAGCTGTTCCAGTGCAGTCACGGCGGGCGAATCGGACGTTGATTGGTCGGCCATGGCCAGAGCGCGCAGCACATGCACTCCGCGGGTCGCGACTTCGCGGTTGCTTTTCGGGATGGCGTCAAGCAGGGGCGCGATCGCCGGAGGCCCTGCGTCGATGAGTGACTCGGTGGCCAGCCGGCGTTGAACGTAGTGATTCGAATCCAACTGGCGAATCAGTTGTTCGATCGTTGCCCCCGGCAAGGATGCCGGTCGGGGCGCATCCGACTCGGCGGGAGGCGCCGCAGCATGGGCCCAGGGAAGGGTCAACAGGATCGCGAGCACGGCCAGCCCTCGCGCAGCTCGGCACGAGATTTGGGCCGCAGATGGCCACCTGATTTCACACCCTTGCCACGCACGATATTCAGCGCAGATCATTTAGCTGTCCCGCTATAGTCGTCTTTGCGGCCGCACCGAATCCCAACCGAAAAAAGAGGTGTCGTTTCGAGTCATTGAGGCACCCCTCGGTCGATCGCCATGCGAAAACCTCCGACGCGCGATCTTGTCCTCGAAGCCGGTCCGCCGGCGAGCACTCCGTCATGCTGAAAACAAGCACGAAGCATGACGGATTCCAGGTCGCCGCACCAGGAACCACCGCTCGCGCATTCGCGCCATGAGCGGACGCGACACCACATCGTAGTGTCGCCCGGTTCCCCGTCCGTGTCAACTTGGCTTGCAGGCCCGAGCGAGAGTGGGGTGCAGGAACGGGCTCGTTTTGGGTGGACGTATTATTCAGCGCGATCTTG
>CAYNDU010000277.1:0-7804 GCA_964395615.1 uncultured Pirellulaceae bacterium
CCGTACGGTGGATTGCCGATGATCACCGGAATGCGATCCAACAGCGCAGACTCAATCAGCGACGGATCATTCAGCGAATTCGTGCAGCCAATCGTCACCGGACACGCGGTTACTTTCCCGGCACGACTCGAGGCAGCTTCCTGGTACGCCTCCAAAGCCAACCGCAAGGACAGGCAACAGGCCGGAAGCATGTCAATCGCCAGGATCCTGCCAGGCGACGCCCCCCGGCCAGCCCGATGCGCTTGGATATGAGCGTCGAGCAACCCGGTAACGAAAGCGCCGCTTCCGCAAGCCGGATCGAGGTAGCACAAGTCCGAAGGATCCGCAAACCGGCCGGAGGGCAAGCTCAGGAGTGATGCCGTTAGTTTGGTCGCACTTCGTATCATGAAATCGACGACCGGCCGTGGCGTAAAATAGACGCCCATTTGTCGACGAATCGCCGGACAACCGTGACGGACCAGGGACTCGAAGAACTCGATCTGGGCGCGTGCGCGTTGACCGGCATTTGTCGGCCTGTCCGAGCAACCCGCGCTCGTCGATCCACTTGCCTGCGCCGCCTCGTTCGTCCAGTCGCGTACGCGATCCGCCAAACGCTTGTCCGAATCAGTAAGCCGCTCAAACGCACTCAGCAACGCGCTCAACACGGGCCGTTCCCGGCCTGCAACGACCGACCAACGGTCAGCGGTCGGCCACGACCGACGGCCGACGAGCATATCTGCCTGAGCAAGAGCCGCCGCCAGTCCAAGCGCCGCTTGCTCGTTCAATGCGTCTCGATCGCCGGCAGAATCGCCGTGGCCCGCCTTCCGCGCAAAGGCCGGTTCGATCACACCCAGTGCTTCAAAGAACTCCGGAGTCGTTTCGGCGAGCGAACGAGCCAACTGGCCAACCAGCGGGATCATCTTCCGTGCTCGCTCGTCCATCAAGGATTCACCCTCGGCTCGACGCCCCGCACCCGATCGAAGAGTCCGCCGCGGCATTTTCCACTCCGCCGCTGTCGGCCGACCCGCTACACAAATTCTCTTAGTTCACTCGCGACCCCAAACAGACCATTGTGACAGAATCTGGGCGATTGGTCTTGCCGGGAACCGGGTAATTGTCTACAAGCACCGATCCGATTTTTGCCTGACCATGGGGAGATTCGTCAATGTTACGCAAATCAGTGGCCGGAGTCCTGGTATTGGTCGTGGTCGGTACGTTTGTCTTCCTGGAGTCGGCGGAGCAAACGATTACGGCGCGCGCGGCGTCACAACCGGTCGCCGGGGCAGGTCGTCCAAAGGTCGATTTAGAGGCCCTGAACGTCCTGCTTACCAAAGGCCTGAAAGTGTCGCGGCGGAATCAGGAAACTTTTGTCAAGAAAGTTCTCGCGAAAGTCGCCAGCGGGAAGTTACCCGTGGCCTTGGTGTACGCCTCGTACCGATACGCCAAACGGCGAAACCCGGCCATTCCGTTTCCCTTCTTCGAAACATCCCTTCGGTCACTGGCTAAGCGCAACCGGATCATCCTCTGACATGGCAATGCCATACGACGGTCCAAGACAAGCCGGCCGTGCATCGAACGGACATGATCGGCCCATGGCCGACGGCACCACGACATCGCCATTGAGTTTTGCCCCGACGTCCAGCGTCGACTGCGGTGCGAGTCGCATCCGGTGTCAGGAGCCCCAATAGCCGCCACGGGAGTGGTCAAAGAGCACTTCCTGTCCACGTCGAGACGTATCGAACTGGCCGTCCCGATAGACTTCATGTCCCATAACCCAGGTTCGGACGGCCCAACCGGTCAGTTTTCTTCCATGCCAGGGACTCCATCCGCACCTGGTCTCCTGATCGGTATCCAACACGGTCTTGGTCTTATTCAGGTCGACCAGAACGAGATCGGCGTCGAATCCTTCGACGATGCTCCCCTTATTCAATACGTCCCAGACCCTTGCCGGTGCCTCGCACATCCACTTCACGACTTGTTCGATCCGGCAATTCCCAGAAGAGACTTGATCCAGCATCAAGGCCAACGAGTTTTCCACGGCCGGCAGGCCGGAAGGAGAATCTGGATACGGCTGTTGCTTTTCTTCGAGCGTATGGGGCGCATGGTCGGTCGCCACAACCTGAATTCGACCATCGACGAGAGCTTCCCACAGCCTACGATTATCGTCGGCCGTTTTGACGGCCGGGTTCATTTGGATAAGAGATCCTAATTGAGCATAATCATCGCGGTTGAAGAACAGGTGATGGGGACAGACCTCGGCGGTTACCAGTTGGTGATGGTTGGCTAGGAAGTCGGCTTCATCACCAGTGGATACGTGGAGGACATGGAACCGATGTTGATGGCGGACCGCCAGATCCACGGCACGGCGGGTTGCAATGATCGCTGCTCGATGATCGCGTATCCGCGAATGGCAGGCCACGTCGGAGTTGCCTGCCCACTGGGCGGCATTGGCGCGCACGGTGGACTCGTCCTCGCAATGCGCCGTGATCGGCAAGGAGGTCTCCGCGAAGATTCGTTCGAGACTCTCTTGCCGGTCGACCAGTAGATTTCCGGTACTCGACCCAATGAAGATCTTGATGCCGGGCGTCCGCCTGGCAGTCTGCAACTCGGCCAGGTTGTCCGGAGTGGCGCCGACATAAAAGGCATAATTGACCAGGCACTGCCGAGAAGCCTGATCAAGTTTTTCGTGCAGTGCCGGGCAGTTGATCGTCGCCGGTCGAGTGTTGGGCATATCAAAGAAGCTGGTCACGCCGCCTTTTGCACAGGCGCGAGTGGCGTGGGCCCAGTTCTCCTTATGCGTCAGCCCCGGCTCACGAAAGTGAACCTGGTCGTCAATGACACCGGGCAACAAGTGTAATCCGGAGGCGTCGACGACGGTATCAACCTGCGTCTGGATCGCGGGATCGATGGCCGCAATCCGTTCCCCGTCGATCAGTACGGAGGTTGAAGTCATCCCGGTCGGCAAGACGACGCTGGCGTTCTGGATAAGAGTCTTCATTGTTCAAGGTTAACTCGCAAGAGAAATTCGTCGGATCTGTTCGAATGACCGTCGACGAGCCTTTTCGACACCACGCGATCGCCCTGGGGCCCCGTCGAAAGCGTGGCGTCCACCGCGTGCGGGGGGCCCGTATAACGGCCGTCCGCCGCCCCGCATGTCGGCGTCACTATACGCCGTGACTCCATTCAGAGGCAAGCGTCAGCCAGGGGCTTCCGGGGCCGGTCCGACCACGCGAGCACCTCAGGCGGCCGATCCTCTTTGCTTGCCATCGGACCACGGCCTGGATAGGATAGAAGAGTGGTCGGAATTTGTGAAGCAAAACTCAGTCAAAGGGCATACGATGGCAATTGAAATTGGCCAGGACCGACAATCGACTTCCGCACCAAAGGACCAACAACCGCGGACTGCCGAGGCATTGGCACGCGTGGTCGACCGGGTACGTCGGGATGCTGAGCAGGACACCGAGCGGTATCTAGACGAAACGACGGTTCCGCACGGGGGCGAATAGACAGTGCCCGTTTTGCCCGGTTCTATTCTTGACCGGCTGATGGGGCTCGAAACGGAATACGCCATGCGATTCCAGGGACGAGCCGGGTCGGCCGTGTCACCGCCCCGGTATGCCTTGTTCCAAGCACTGACCGCTGAGCTCAAGCGGTCGGTCTTGACGGCTCGCGCGACGCATTTCAAGGATGGTCTCTTTTTTGCGAACGGCGGAGCCGTATGGTTTGAAGCCGAGCGTCCGGCGGGCGGCGGCGGGTTGGTTGAGGGATCGACTCCTGAATGCCGGGGTCCGCTCCGGCTATTGCAGTATCAACGTGCCCAGGATCGGTTGTTGGCGGAATGTGCCGAACAATCGGAAATGGACAGCCGATTCACACTGATCAAGAACGACCGGGATGCCTGGGACAATGTGTACGGTGCTCAGGAAAACTACGAGGCGATTCTTGCTCGAGGCTGGCGGCTCGGACTCTGGCGGCTGGGCCTGATCCTGTTGATTCCCCTGGTTCTGCTTACCTGGCTTGGTTTCGGCCTGATGATCGTGGGGATCCTGGTCTATCTGGCAGCTGCCGGGATGGTCTTTCTGCCACTTCAGCTTTTGTTTCCGCGGCACAGAAAGCTGGCTCTTTGGTTGTTCGGCCGCGACCTGGTCCAGGGGCGCGAGACGGGTAGCCCGACTCCCCCGTGGCTTGAGAGCATACTGTTGTGGGTCACACGAATCGTCACGGCACCCCTTGCTGTGAGTCTATTAGTCCTGCTCCACGTGACCGCCTTTCAGACTCAGCGTCGTCAACTCGTGCCCTTCCTGGTCAGTCGAGCCGTGTTCTCGGGAGCCGGGATGGTCGCTCGAGACGGTGGTTTCCAACTGGCCGATAAGGCACCGGCGATTAACTGTGTGTTGGGTCTGGGCGGTTTCCTGAAGGACCGTCCCATCTTCACATTCGGACACTTTTTCAAGACGATTTGTGCGGAGTCTTGTTTTGCGCCGAGCGCATTTTTCGAGTTGTTCGGCCGCTGGCAGCGCATGCAAATCGGTTTGGGCGATTCTAACATGGCCGAGTCGGCCGAGTACCTGCGAATCGGCACGACAGCGCTCGTCCTGGACGTCATCGAAGCGGGCGAAATGCCTCGGCTCCCGCCGTTGCGCCGTCCGGTGAAGGCCCTTCACTCGTTTTGCCGCGACGTTACGTTGCAGAAATCGATTGAACTCAAGTCGGGAGGGTCTTGGACGGCCATCCGGCTGCAGCGATTTTACCTGGAAGCGTGCCAACAGTTTCTGGCTCGACGTCCCAACGCACCTCTCGAAGCGCACGACATCGTCACTCGATGGCGCGAAGTTTTGGACGGGCTTGACGAACGGGTCCTATCCGGCCGGACACCTGATTGGATGATCGGGTCGATCGACTGGGTAACCAAGGAGTACTTGCTGGACGAGGCTGGGCCGAACGCTTCCTGGAGCAAGTTGAAGAAGATTGACATCAGTTACCACGAGCTGGCCGAGACCGGCTATTTCGAGTTGCTCAGATCGGCTGGTCTCGTGGAGTGTCTGGTGAACGAGCCGGACATACAGCGTGCTTTTCGCACGCCGCCTCCGGATTCTCCGGCAACCATGCGCGGCCATTTCATGCGGGAATTCACCGAGGATGGGGTTGAGTTGTCCGTCAATTGGCGTCAGGTAACCATGGGTCGCGGGTGGGGGGCCAAAGTGATTCGCCTGGCCCGATATCGCAGTTCGTTTCGCCGCCCCGATCAACGTCCCAGACAGCCTGCGGCCCAATAGTCGCAATTCCGATTACGGAAGTCGATTGCCCTGCAGCAACGTAACCCCATTTCCATTCTCGTCCGGATAGATGCAGCGGCCCTCTTCGACCCGTACCCCTGAGGCCACGTCTTCACTCAACAAGACGGCGCCATCCATGTCGACATAATCGAGCAGCGGAAGCAGTTGGGCGATCGCCGAGATACCAACTGAAGACTCGGTCATGCAGCCCACCATAACCTGCAAGTCGAGCTGCCGAGCTTGCTGAATCATCCGCCTCGCAGGCGTCAGGCCTCCGCATTTGCAGAGTTTGATGTTGATCCCGTGGAAATGCCCCACACATCGCTCCACGTCGCCCGGCAAGATACAACTCTCGTCGGCAATCACCGGCAACTCCGAACGACGATAGATTTCTTGCATCCCGTCCCAGTCGTCTGCCGCCAGCGGCTGCTCGATAAACTGAACACCCAGCCGCTTGAGTTTGGGAGCGTTGTTAATCGTCTCGTCAACTGTCCAGGCCGTATTGGCATCTACTCGAAACACAGCGTCCGTATGCCGCCGCAACTCGCGGACAATCTCTAGATCGTCGGGTGTACCGAGTTTTATTTTGTAGAAGGGCCAGCCAGGAAATTCATTCAGTTTCGACACCATCACGTCGAGTTTGTCGATGCCGATCGTATAGTCCGAAAGAGGCACGTGGTCTCGGTCGAGTCCCCACAGATCGTAGACCGGTCGACCAAGCCGCTTTCCCCACAAGTCGTGCGCTGCCTGATCCAATGCGCACTGCGCAAACGGGTTCGTCGCCAGGTCATCATGAAACCGATCCCATAGTTGTTCCGGCCGGTCCCACTCAAATGTCTCCAGTTCCGTGCGGATCGCATCCAGCGCCGAGGCCATACTATCGACGGTAAACCCATAGTAGCTGTTAGTCGTCGATTCGCCGTAACCGTGCCACGGACCGTCGACCAGCTCAACAATGAACGTGCGTTGAACGTCGATCGATTCGCGCGAGATCGTAAAGACGTGGCGCAATGGCAGGTCGAAATCGTGGTAGAAGATTCGCATGGTCGGCTGTGCCTCTTTTGCTTTTTGCGGATGGTGGCTTGGCACCCCGCAGGTTCCACGATTCTGCCCGTCGAACGGTCCGTCGATACAATCGTCAAGTTCGTTGCTACGTCGCGGCCCCGGTCTGACGGCCTATTCGTCGCCCGTCCCTCCGTTCTGATCGACCAAGAGTCGGTCGCGCAACTGCAGAACCGCATCGGCCAGCCGGCTCGGTCCGTCCCGAAACACATCGCTAACCGGCACGCCAAATTCTTCCTCGCGCCGTTGTCGTTCTATCGCAGCCTCCGTCGCGTTAACGCGCCGACTGTTCATCGAAATGGCGATCACCCGGCACGGCGCGATCGCGTTGGCCATTTTCTCATTCAGGTCCTTGATCTGAGCCAACGGTGGAATTTTCAAATGCGAGATACCGGTAACCGTGGTGCGACCGACCTCGTAACAGAGAATCAGACCATGCGGAACCGATCCGTGCAACAAGCTGAGTGTCACACCGGAGTAGGAAGGGTGCACCAGGCTGCCCTGGCCCTCGAGGATCAACACATCATGCTGCTGGTGTTCGACAATCAACCGTTCAACCGATCCGCTCACAAAATCAGCCACCACCGAATCCACCGGACACCCCGCATCGGTCAAGAGCATTCCCGTTTGTCCAGTGGCAAGGAACTTCGCATCGATACGGCGCCGCTGTAATTCGCGGGTCACTTCCAATGACGTTACCATTTTTCCGACACTGCAGTCGTGCCCCACGGTGAGTACCCGCACGCAGCCGGTTCTCAGCGACGGGTGCAGAGCAATGTCGCGGTCGGAGTTCTTGCGCAAGTCGACCAGTTCTACCTGGTAACGGCGAGCGGCCGCTGTGAATTCGGCATCGGCGGACACGTAATCGTGCAGACCTGAGACAACGTCCATCCCACGGGCGATCGCCTGCAAAACGATCGAACGCCAGGATGTCGGAATCTTTCCACCGGGGGGGGCGATTCCGATCAACAATGTGTCGGCCGAACGCACGTCGTCCAAGGAGCCGACGATCGGGGTTTCACCGCCAACGTGCAATACCTGTCCGGTCGTTTCGCCGGCGTGCGTGCTGTCCAGCAGCGCCTCGACTTCGTCGGTACGGTAGCGCAGAACACTGCAGGCCGTCTTGGCCGTGTGTGGATTCGAGTGACCTTCGGTCAGAATGACGATTCGTCGTGCTCTCATCGGCTGCAACATCTCACCTTCGGATTCGCTCGCTCGCCACCCGTGTCCTTCCGATCGATCCATGCTCAACGGACACGGCCGGCGGGGGCCGATTGCCGGAGCCTGGTTTCACTCGCCGAGCCGATATGCAACGAGCTGGCCCGTGACCGGGCAGCCGCCACCCATTTGTACTTTCCCATCTCTATCCCAACAAGGGATGGTCGAATCCCAAGGCCATTCTCACGGCATCCGCGGCCGAGGAACGAGAACACGTGTACCTCTCGTTGCCACGGGCAGCTTGCCCGTGGTAGGCGCTGCAAATCCGC